>NZ_JBEXSW010000040.1:0-35822 GCF_040613775.1 Streptomyces sp. NPDC006208
GGAACCCTGCCATCCGAAGATGGACGGGGTATCAACATATCTGGCGTTGATTTTTGGCACGCTGTTGAGTTCTCAAGGAACGGACGCTTCCTTTGGACTCTTTTCAAGGAGTCCTCCGGGCGCTTCCCTTCGGTGTTTCCAAACTCTATCAGGCTTTTTCGGCCCCTCTGACCACCGCCCTGCGGGCATGCAGTGGTGTAGACCAGTTAGGATCCGGGCTTGATAGGTGCTGCCGCCGACCCTCGACTCAGTGTCGCTTTGGGGTCAGGCAGGAGTACGACAGTACAGCTCACCGGGAGTCGTGGCAAATCGTTTCCGGTGCACCCCTAGGTCCGCCAACTGGTATCTGTCGGGCGGAACTAGGACTTCATATGACATACCCTGCTGAACAGTGCGCCGTCCGCGACTAGCAGTGACGGTGCAGTGCCAAACTCCGCCCCTGGAGGGTCCATGACCACAGTGACGTCCCCTCTCTCCGGACGCACCATCGGGCTTGCCGCAGTGCCCGACCCCGTGTTCTCCGGTGCGATGGTCGGTCCCGGGACTGCCATTGATCCCGTTCGTGAGGCTTCGGAGGCCGTCTCTCCCGTCGACGGCATCGTCGTGTCCCTGCATCCGCACGCCTTCGTGGTCGTCGACGGGGAGGGCCATGGGGTGCTGACGCACCTCGGCATCGACACCGTACAGCTCAACGGTCAGGGCTTCGAGCTGCTCGTCAACAAGGGCGACACCGTCTCGCGTGGGCAGGCCGTCGTGCGCTGGAACCCGGCGGCCGTCGAGGAGGCGGGCAAGTCCGCCATCTGCCCGGTCGTAGCTCTCGAGGCCACGGCCGACTCGCTCGGCGAGGTCCGTGAGGACGGCGACGTGAAGTCCGGTGACGTGCTCTTCACCTGGCAGTGACGCCGACGCCGCTATGACGGCGCGCCCTATATCCACCGCGGCGGCCGGGGGGTCGTCGCCCAATCCAAGACGGGTGACATGGAGACAACGCTGAGAGGCGTCGGCGTGAGCCACGGGGTGGCGATCGGCGAAGTACGGCACATGGGGACGGCGGTACTCGAGCCGCCGGCCAAGCAGATCCCCGCGCAGGACGCGGGGCGCGAACAGGGGCGTGCCCGCCAGGCCGTGGGGGCTGTGTCCGCCGACCTGATTGCTCGGGGCAATCTGGCAGGCGGCGAGGCCCAGGCCGTGCTGGAGGCGCAGGCCATGATGGCGCAGGACCCGGAGCTCATGGCCGATGTGGACCGCCGTATTGCCGTGGGCAGTACCGCGGAGCGTGCCGTGTACGACGCGTTCGCCGCGTACCGGGCGCTGCTGGCGGGAGCCGGTGAGTACCTCGCGGGGCGGGTCGCGGACCTGGATGACGTACGCAACCGGATCGTGGCGCGGCTGCTCGGTGTGCCGATGCCGGGCGTGCCGGACAGCGACGAGCCGTATGTACTGATCGCGCGGGACCTCGCGCCGGCCGACACCGCGCTGCTGGACCCGACGCTTGTGCTCGGGTTCGTCACCGAGGAGGGCGGGCCGACCAGCCACAGCGCGATTCTGGCGCGGGCGCTCGGCGTGCCCGCGGTGGTGGCGTTGCCCGGTGCCGGGGAGATCGGCGAAGGCACGATGATCGCGGTCGACGGCAGCACGGGAGAGATCTTCGTGGAGCCGAGTGAGGAGAAGAAGGCGCAGCTCGCTGCGGCGGCGGCCGAGCGGAAGGCCGCTCTGGCGGCTTCCAGCGGGCCGGGCGCCACATCCGACGGGCACAAGGTGCCGCTGCTCGCCAATGTCGGTGGTCCCACCGATGTCCCGGCGGCGGTCGAGGCGGGTGCCGAGGGTGTCGGGCTGTTCCGTACCGAGTTCCTGTTCCTGGACGACAGCAAGCAGGCTCCGTCCGAGGAGAAGCAGGTCGAGGCCTACCGCCAGGTGCTCGAGGCGTTCCCCGAGGGCCGGGTCGTGGTGCGGGTGCTCGACGCCGGTGCCGACAAGCCGCTGGACTTCCTGACGCCTGCCGATGAGCCGAACCCTGCGCTGGGCGTGCGGGGGCTGCGCAGTCTGCTCGACCACCCGGAGGTCTTGCGGACGCAGCTGACCGCGCTGTCGAAGGCGGCTCACGGTCTGCCCGTGTATCTCGAGGTGATGGCGCCGATGGTCGCCGACCGGACGGACGCCAAGGCGTTCGCGGACGCGTGCCGCGAAGCGGGGCTGCAGGCGAAGTTCGGTGCCATGGTGGAGATTCCGTCCGCCGCGCTGCGGGCGCGCTCGATCCTGCAGGAGGTCGAGTTCCTGTCGCTGGGGACCAATGACCTCGCGCAGTACACCTTCGCCGCCGACCGTCAGGTGGGTGCCGTGTCGCGGTTGCAGGACCCGTGGCAGCCCGCGCTGCTCGACCTGGTGGCGCTGTCGGCCGAGGCAGCGAAGGCCGAGGGCAAGAGCTGTGGTGTGTGCGGCGAGGCTGCCTCCGATCCGCTGCTCGCGTGTGTGCTCACCGGTCTGGGCGTGACATCTCTGTCGATGGGCGCGGCGTCCCTTCCTTATGTACGGGCGACGCTGGCGAAGTACACCCTCGCGCAGTGCGAACGTGCGGCCGCCGCGGCGCGTGCCGCGGACAGCGCCGACGAGGCGCGGCTGGCCGCGCAGGCGGTGCTGTCCGGCGAGTGACCGGGGCGCAGTACGCAGGGTGATCGCAGGGGCTTCCCGCCGTCGGCGGCGGGAAGCCCCTTCCTGTGCATTGATCAGTGATGGCTCTCGGGGTCGTCGGTGATGACGGGGAACCCGGCGCAGTATTCGACGCCGGGCTCCGGGGAGACGGGGTCGCCGGTGGCCGCGTCCGTGCAGTAGGCGCTGAACACCTCGCCGGCGGTCAGGGGCGTGAGGCGGCCCTGGGTGAGGCGCCAGCCGTGGAGACGGTCGGCGCTGTCCGGGGCGCTGGTCCGCAGCACCAGCCCGCCCGGGCTTTCGAGCGCGATGCCCACGGCCAGCACGGTGACGAACTCCGCGCCTTCGGAGGCATCGAGCTGGGCCGGTGAGCCCGCGGCCGCGTGCGCGTGCAGAACCGCGAGGAGTTGTTCGTCGGGGCCGGCGATGCTGCACACGAGGTGGTGGCTGCCGGGGCCCGCGAGTTCGAGGAGCCGCATCAGGGCGTGGGCGGCCCGGTCGAATGCGGACCGGCCGATGTCCTGGCCGCAGTCCGCGCAGGCGCCCAGGTCGGCGAGGAGCATCGTCGCGTACTCCCATGTCGCCTGTCGTGCGGCTGTGTTGATCAGCTCGGGCAGCAGACTGCCGAGCGGCTGACCGGTGTACGGCACGGTCGCGCCGCGGCCCGCGATCTCGGCGGTGAAGCGGCTGCGGCTCTCGGCCGTGTCGGCGTCGAGGCCCGCTTCGGCGCAGAATTCCGCGAACTCGTCGGGGTCGAAGAGGGCGGCTGATGTGTGCAGTTGCTGGGAGGCCAGTGATTTCAGCAGGTGCTCGGTCTGCCGGAGATAGGTGGGGTGGTCGTCGAACGTGAAGCTGTCGTAGTGGCGCATGGCCGTGAAGTCCTGTGCGTCCGCGAGGATGCCGACGGTGCTGGGGACTTCCCGGCGCAGAGTGCGCCGCATCGATGTCCGGGTGACGGTCCGCTTGTTCTGGCTGGTGTGCGCCATTGCTGGTTCCCCCTGTGTGCTGTTGATCAGTCGTGACTCACCGTAGTCGAGGGCACTGACACTGCGGGGTCCCGCAGCCGGTCGCGCACGAGCCGGCTCTGGGCGAAGCAGGTGGCGGCGAGGCCGGCGCCGAACAAGGCCCAGCCGGCCGGGCCGACGGCGATCACCGCGCTCATGACCAGGGGGCCGGCGCTGCGCTGGGCGGATGCGGCAAGGGCATGGGCGCCCAGGTAGGCGCCCTGCGCCTCGTCGGGTGCGAGGGCGATGGACAGTTCCCAGGACGCGACAGAGTGCAGCATCTCGGCAACGGTGAGGGCGATGGCGGCGAAGGTGAGCGCTGCGCTCGCCGTCCAGGCTCCGCCGACGGCGGACAGGCTCAGGGCGAGGGCGCCGGCGGCGAATGCGACGGCCAGCGGCACGAGGAGCCGGCGGGCGGCCTGGCTGGTGGCGCCGTAGCGGGCGAGCGGGATCTGAAGGGCCACCACCAGCACGTTGTTGAGGACGAGCAGCAGCGGGGCGAGTCCGTGCGGGGCGTCGGTGGAGTGCACGATCCACAGGGGCAGGCCGACTTTGAAGACGGCGTCGTCCAGGAAGAGCACGGTCTCGCTCGCGGTGAAGAGGAGATAGGCGCGGTCGCGCCAGGGGCTCTTGGACCTGGTGGAGGGGGCTTGCTCGGCGGAGCCGGTGACGAGTCGGGACGGGGATGGTGCTTCGCCGCAGCGGGTTATCAGCAGTGCGGCGGAGGCGGAGGCCAGCGCGTTGCCGACGACGAGTGCCTGATAGGCGAGCGTGGTGCCTACGCCGAGAGCCGCCGCTGCGGCGAGTCCGCCGATCGCGAAACCGACGTTCGAGACGGTGCGGTTCACGGCTTGGTAGCGAACCCGGTCGGGGCCGGCGACGCGGGCGGCGTAGAGCTTGGTGAGGACGTTCGTCGCGCGGTCACCGAAGCTGCCGGCGGCGGCGAACGCCAGCAGGAGCGCGTAGTGGTCGGTCGTGAGAAGGGCGAGGCCTGCTGCTGCGCGCAGCAGTTGCATGCCGGACATCAGGCGCGTGAGCGGCAGCCGGTCGGCGATGCGTCCGGCGATGGGGGCTCCGGCGACCCCGATTCCTGCGGAGACTGCGAGCAGGATGCCGACCTCGGTGACGGTCAGACCGGTGACGTAGGTGAAGTAGAGCGCTCCGGTGGTGGCCCAGAGGCCGGTGCCGGTCTTGTCCACGAGGGTGGTCCAGAGCATCCGGCGGCCGTCGGTTCCGCCGGGGATGCGTTCGCTGAGTGCGGCTCGGCGCTGCTGCACGGTCACTGACTTTCCCCCCACTTGACGTGAAGTATGTATTGGTACATACTTCAGTACGTGGCAACACAATATGCGATCAGCGGTACGACCGCCAGGACGATTGCCGCCTCTGTCGAACAAGGCGTGGCTGAGGGCTCCCTGGGACCGGGGGCCGCGCTGCCCCCGGTGCGCGCACTCGCCGACGGTCTCGGGGTCAGTCCCGGCACCGTCGCGACCGCGTACAGAGAGCTGCGTCAGCGCGGGATCGTGGTGACGCGCGGGCGCGGTGGGACGGTCGTGGCGCACGCCCCCGCCGTCGGTTCACGCCGACCGCCGCGGGTGCCCGCTGGGGTGCGCGATCTGGCGGGTGGACATCCGGATCCGGCGTTCCTGCCCGTGCTGACGCCGCCGGACCGGGTCGCACCGGTCCACGGTTCACACCGCGGAAGCCCCCGGTTGCCCGCCCTGGAGATGCTGGCCCGGGAGTGGTTCACGCGGGACGGGGTCCCGGACGGGCAGGTGACCTTCGCCCACGGGGCGCTCGACTGCATCGCACGGCTGCTGTCCACCGAACTGAAGCCGGGTGACGCGGTCGCCGTCGAGGATCCCGGGTTCCACCATCTGCTGGATCTGGTTCCGGCGCTGGGTCTGCGCATGGCGCCGGTGGCCGTGGACGACGAGGGCATGCGGCCCGACGAACTGGGGCAGGCACTGCGTGCCGGGGCGCGCGCGGTGCTCTGCAGTCCGCGGGGACAGAGTCCGCGCGGCGGCTGGTTCTCGGCACGGCGGCGCGAGGAGCTGTTGGAGGTGCTCCGCGCGTACCCCGAGGTGCTGGTGGTCGAGGACGATCACAACGCGGACATCGCCGGTGTGCCCCTGCACTCGCTCACCACTGCCGGACTGCCGCGCTGGGCTCAGGTGCGGACGGCGTCGAAGCACCTCGGCATCGATCTGCGCTGGGCAGCGCTGGCGTGCGACGCAACGACACTGGCGCGGCACGACGGGCGGCTGCTGCTGACGTCCGGGTGGGTCAGTCACGTACTGCAGGAGACCGCGGCCCGGCTGCTGGCCGATCCGGGGACGCGGGACCTCGTCGCTGCAGGCCAAGAGGCCTACGCGACACGGCGGACAGCCCTGATCGAAGCGCTCGGCCGGCACGGGATCGCGGCTCACGGAGCGAGCGGGCTGAATGTGTGGGTGCCGGTCCGGGACGAGTCGGCGGTGGTGAACGGACTGCGCACGCGCGGCTGGTGGGTCGCGGCCGGGACGCGGTTCCGGATCGACAGCCTTCCGGCGGTGCGGATCACCAGCGCTGCCCTCGAGGAGGCGGATGCACTGCGGCTGGCCTCGGACTTCGCCGCTGTGCTGGGCGAGTCCGAGGCCACGTACGGGGGTTGACCGGCGTCCGGGTGGCTAGTTTCCGCTGCGGGAGCGGGCCAGCTCCTCGTAGAACCGCAGCAGTTCGAGGTTATCCACGGACCCGGGATTGACGGCCTTGGCCAGCGCCGTCCCCTGGAGCAGCCGCTTGACCGGGACCTCGATGCGCTTGCCGGTGAGCGTGTGCGGGACCCCTGGGACCTCGATGATGTCGTCCGGGACATGGCGGGGCGACAGGTTCTCGCGAATGGTCTGCTTGATGCGCGTGCGCAGGCCGTCGTCGAGTGTCGCGCCGTCGGCGAGGTGCACGAAGAGCGGCATCCAGTAGCCGCCGTCCGGCTCCTCGAGACCGATGACGAGCGATTCGCGGATCTCGGGGAGCCGCTCCACGGCCTCGTAGATGTCGGCCGAACCCATCCGTACGCCCTGGCGGTTGAGGGTGGAGTCGGAGCGGCCGTGGATGACGACCGAGCCGTGGTCGGTGATCGTGATCCAGTCGCCGTGCCGCCAGACACCGGGGAACATCTCGAAGTAGCTGTCGCGGTAGCGGCTGCCGTCGGGGTCGTTCCAGAACCGGACGGGCATGGACGGCATGGGGTTGGTGACGACCAGTTCGCCCACCTCGCCGATCAGCGGCTTGCCGTGCGGGTCCCAGGACTGCAGGTCGGTGCCGAGGCAGGCGGCCTGAAGCTCGCCGATGTGCACGGGGAGCGTGGGTACGGCTCCGGCGAAGCAGCTGCACACGTCGGTGCCGCCGCTGACGGACGCGATCCACAGGTCCTCGGCGACCTCGTCGTGCAGCCAGCGGAAGCCGTCGGGCGGCAGCGGCGAGCCGGTGGTGGCGACGCACTTGACACGGGAGAGGTCGAAGTCGCGCGCCGGGTGGACCTCCGCCTTGGCGCAGGCCATGACGTAGGCGGCGGAGGTGCCGAACAAGGTGGCCCCGGTGCGTTCGGCGATGCGCCACTGGGCACCCGTGTCGGGGTAGCCGGGACTGCCGTCGTACAGGACCACGGTGGTGCCCGTCAGCAGACCGGAGACGAGGAAGTTCCACATCATCCAGCCGGTGGAGGTGTACCAGAAGAACCGGTCCTCGGGGCCGAGGTCGCAGTGCAGGCCGAGCTGCTTGAAGTGCTCCAGCAGGATGCCGCCCTGCGACTGGACGATGGCCTTGGGCAGGCCCGTGGTGCCGGAGGAGTAGAGGACCCACAGCGGATGGTCGAACGACACCTGCTCGAAGACGGGCTCCCCGTCGCTGGATGTCGCAGTCCCTGCGGTCACGGCGGACCACTCGAGGGCGCCCTCGGGAGCCTCGGTACCCAGCAGCGGGATGTGGATCACGGCGCGCAGGGTGGGCAGCTCGCGGCGCAGTTCGGCGACCGTGTCGGTGCGGTCGTGCTCCTTGCCTCCGTAGCGGTAGCCGTCGACGGTGAACAGCACGACCGGCTCGACCTGCTGGAAACGGTCGAGGACGCTGCGGGCGCCGAAGTCGGGGGCGCAGGAGGTCCACACGGCTCCGACGGCTGCGGTCGCCAGCAGCGCGGTGACGGCCTGCGGGACATTGGGGAGGTAGCCGCTGACACGGTCGCCGGGGCGCACGCCGAGCGCGCGCAGTTCGGCGGCGAGTGCGCCGACCTGGCGGCGGAGCTCCGACCAGGTGATGGTGGTGGGCTCATGTGTCTCGTCCACATGCACAAGGGCGGCGTCATGGGCGCGGGCCGGGTCCTCGGCCGTGCGCAGCGCATGCTCGGCGTAGTTGAGGGTGGCCCCGGGGAACCAGCGGGCGCCGGGCATGGCGGGATCGCCCAGCACGCGTTCGTACGGCGTCGAGAAGCGGATGTCGAACCAGTCGGCGACGGCCCGCCAGAACGTCTCCAGTTCATCGACGGACCAGCGGTGCAATGCGGCGTAGCCGCCCTCGGCCGGTGCCCCGTGGCGCTCGGCGGCCCACGCCTGGAACCGGGTGATCCTGGCGGCCGCAATGCGCTCGGGGTCGGGCTGCCACAGAGGGGCAGGGTTCGCTGCTGCGGTCATGGGGCGGCTCCCGGGCTGGCTCGACGCGGTGTGTGCGTGGGCACGCGCACGAGCGGGGTGTGCGCGTGACGCGGCTGACAGGGACGATGCCATGTGATCGTCTTTCACACCAGGGCTCATCCCCCATGGTCGGGTCGGCGAACATGTGGCGCCACCACGGGTGAACGGGAGTTGAACAGAGCCCCTGGGGGTTGGACCGAATGGCAGGGTGAGCTGCATGGACGGTCGTGATCTGGTGCACTCGCTGAGGTTCTTCGGCACGGTGAGGGGGCTGCGGGCGGCACGCTCCGCGTGGCGGCGGCACAGGACGGATGCCGTGGGGCTGCCGGCCCGGGGCCCGGAGCGGGCGAGGGTGCCCGGCCCCGTGACCGAGGCCGAGCCGCTGCCGGGAGGCGGGATCATCCGCTTCGCCCGCTCCGAACTGAGGATCATGGTCGCGGCGGGCGGGGCGGTGTTCTGGGGCTGGGACGGGGCGCAGCCCGAACCGTCGTACGCGCTGGCCGGCGATGCGCCCGAACCCGACACGCGGGCCGGGCTGGAGCCGGACAAGGACGGCGGCTGGCGCGTGGTGTCGGAGCGGGTGAGGGTCGAGGTGTCCCGGCACGGCGCGATCGAGGTCCGTACCCCGGGCGGCGTGGTGCTGCGCCGGGATCTGCCACCCCGCTGGTGGGAGCCGGCCCAGGGCGGCCCGGCTCGCTGGGTGCAGCGCAGCGAGGTCCCGGCGGATGCCCGGTTCTTCGGTCTGGGCGGCCGGGCAGCGGGGCCCCGGCTGCCGGACGGGACCTACCGGCTGTGGAACACCGACCCGAAGGGGAGCTTCTCACCCGGCGACGATCCGCTCTACATCACGATGCCGGTGCAGCTGGTGGTGTCCGACGCGGGGACGCATCTGACCTTCCACGACAACTCCTGGGACGGCCGCGTCACCCTGCGCGAAGGCGAGGAAGGCGCGGGTTCCGGTCACGACCGGCCGGGCACGAGCGAGGTCCGGATGGACGGCGGGCCGCTGCGCTGCTGGGTGGTGGCCGGAACGCCGGCCCGCGTCCTCGCCGGGTGGGCGCAGCTGACGGGAGCCCCGGCACTGCCGCCGTCCTGGGCCCTGGGCCCGCAGCACGCCCGCTGGGGGTTCGGCAGCGAGCGGGCGGTACGGCAGATCGTGGCCGGGTACCGGGACCGGGGCCTGCCGCTGTCCGCGGTCCATCTGGACATCGACCACTACGACGCCCATCAGGTGTTCACGGTCGACCAGCAGCACTTCCCCGATCTGCCCGGACTGGCGAAGGATCTGCGCGAGGACGGGGTGCGGCTGGTGTCCATCATCGATCCGGCCGTGAAGGCGGAGCCGGGCAACGCGGTGTACGACAGCGGGTCGGCGGCCGGTGCGTTCGTGCGGGACGCGAACGGCCGTGAGGTGCAGGGGGTCGTCTGGCCGGGCGACTGCGTCTACCCGGACTTCACCGATCCGCCGGTACGTCAGTGGTGGGGCGAGCTGTACGAGGAGCGGCTCGCGCAGGGGTTCTCGGGCGTGTGGCACGACATGAACGAGCCTGTGGCGTTCACACCGTTCGGCGACATGACGCTGCCGCGCTCGGCCCGGCATGCGCTGGAGGGGCGCGGCGGCGATCACCGGGAGGCCCACAACGTGTACGGCCTCGCCATGGCGCAGGCCGGTCACGAGGCGCTGCGCCGGCTGCGGCCGGACGAGCGTCCGTTCCTGTTCTCCCGTTCGGGCTGGGCCGGCATGCAGAGATACGGCGGGACCTGGTCGGGGGACGTGTCGTCGTCCTGGCCCGGGCTGCGGGCCTCGCTGGGGCTGGTGCTGGGGCTGGGGCTGTGCGGAGTGCCGTACTCGGGTCCCGATGTGGGCGGCTTCGACGGCAGCCCGTCGCCGGAGCTGTATCTGCGCTGGTTCCAGCTCGGCGCGTATCTGCCGCTGTTCCGTACGCACTCCGCGATCGACGCGGGCCGCAGGGAGCCTTGGGAGTTCGGGCCCGAGGTGCTGGCCCACGCGCGGACGGCGCTGCTCGAACGCGAGCGGCTGCGGCCCTACTTCGTCACGCTGGCGCACCTGGCCCGCACGACGGGCGCGCCGTACGTGCGCCCGGTGTGGTGGGGTGCTCCGGAGGACCGGGTGCTGCGGGACTGCGAGGACGCGTTTCTGCTGGGCGACGCGTTGCTGGTGGCACCGGTGCTGGACCGGGGGACGGACCGGCGTGCGGTACGGCTGCCGCGCGGCCGCTGGTACGACACCGCGACCGGCGTGGCGTACGACGGACCCGGCCAGGTCCTGGTGGACGCGCCGCTGTCGCGTATCCCGGTGCTGGCCCGCGCGGGAGCGGTGCTTCCGGTGCAGGGTGGCGACGGGGTCGAACTCGAGGTGTGGGCGCCTGCGGCCGGGCGCACGGGTGGGGGGCTGGTCGTCCGGGACGTGGGCGACGGCTGGGCGAAGGCGAAGCTCGAGCGCTATGCGACGCGGTGGGAGGGCGATCGGGTGGTGGTGGAACGGATCACGAACGCGGGCCGGGTGAGGACGGAGGTGCCGGCGCGGGTACGAGGGCCGGCCTGAGCCCGGCGGCGGGATCCGCTGCGGTACCGGGAGCCGACCGCGAGGCCCACCCCGGCGCACACCCTTGATCCATCAGTCGTTCGAACCCGTGGCGGGGGCGGCTGAACCCGTGGCGGGGCCCGGCACTCGGAGCGCTCGCTGCGGGCCGGTCGGGGAACGTGTGCGCCGCAGCCCCTGGAGGCGTTCGGTGTATACGGAAGCGGGGTGCGGGCCGGGCCCCGCGAGGGTGACGGCTGGTCAGCGAGGCCGGTCAGGGCCGCGCGCTCGACGCGCTCCGCCTCGCAGGAGCCCGGACTCGCCGTACCGCGCAGGAGGTCCGTCCGGGCCGTCCGGCCGGGAGATCACGGACCGGCCGGTCGCAGCGTTCGCGGGCACGGTGTCTGCCCTACGTCGAGCAGCGGACGCCCTGTGCCCCGGCGGCTGCGCACACCGCGGGCCGCCGCGGCCGCCGCACCGATCAGGCCCGCGTCGAGGGCCAGGCCGGAGGCGGTGATCCGCAGACCGCGGGTGAAGTCGAGGGTGGCGTAGTGACCCAGATACCGCCGCAACGGCGCGAGCAGGACCTCGCCGGCCTGGGCCACTCCCCCGCCGATCACCACCAGGTCCAGTTCGACGAGCGACGCCGTGGCGGCGATGCCCGCCGCGAGTGCCTGGGCGGCCCGCTCGTACGCCCTCCGGGCTCGCGTGTCGCCCGCGCGGGCCGCGACCGCGACAGCGGCGGCCGACGGGGGCACCCCCTGCGGCGGTGACCAGCCCGCTTCCAGGGCTTGGCGGGCGATCGCGGGGCCGCCGGCCAGCACTTCGACGCAGCCACGCGCACCGCAGGGGCACAGCGCTCCGTCCAGATCGACGCTGATGTGTCCGATGTGGCCGGCATTACCTGTCGGGCCCGGGTGCAGTGTGCCGCCGAGGATCAGGCCACCGCCCACGCCCGTCGACACCACCATGCACAGCGCGTTGTCGACGCCCCTGGCCGCGCCGAGCCAGTGTTCGGCCGAGGCCATCGCCACCGCGTCGCCTATCAGTGCGGGCACGATCGCGGCAGGCAGCCGGGGATGCGATCGCACCTCGTCCACCAGGGGAAACGCCCGCCAGGCCGGGATGTTGACGGGGCTGACCGTACCGGCGGCGGCGTCGACCGGTCCGGCGCTGGCGATTCCCAGGCAGGTCATCTCCTCCCAGCGCGGGTCCCGGACGAGTTCGTCCAGGACCGCGGCGACGGCCCCCATCATGGCGGCGGCGGAACCGCCCGCCGGAGTGGGCTGCCTGGTCCGTAAGAGGATCCGGCCCGAATCGTCGATCAGGGCGCCGGCGATCTTGGTGCCGCCGATGTCGAGTGCTCCGTACACGGGTGGCTCGAGCCCTTCTGTGGTGGACCGGTCGGCCGTCGTCCGCTCGCCCGGTTCAGCCGTCGTAGCGGCCCTCGAACCATCTGCGGGCGGCCGTGGTGTGCAGGGGGAAGGCCAGCTCGGCCGGCGTGCGCAGCACGTGCCAGCCGCTCGTCTCGTCGGTCGGTGCGGACGGCGGCAGATCGGCGGCGGGGCGCTCCGGCAGCAGTCCGAACAGCAGGAGATGGCCTCCCGGGGAGCTCAGTGCGTCGGCGAGCCGGACGTCCTGCGCGGACGCCTCGATGCCGGTCTCCTCCCTCAGTTCGCGTACGACCGCCCCTTGCCAGTCCTCGCTGTGGTCGATGAATCCGCCGGGCAGGGCGATACCGCCGCGTGCGGGTTCGATGGTTCGGGTGATCACGACGAGTCCGGTGCCCTGCTCGTCACGCGCGGGCAGCAGCGCGACGGCGACGGGCAGGGGGTTGCGGTAGGCGATCTCGCCGCAGGACGGGCAGGTGCGGGGCCAGTCGGTGACGGAGCCGTACGACGCTCCGCAATGGCCGCAGTGGGAGTCCTTGGACACGCGCGGACTGTATCCGATCACTCTTTCCCGCCGGGCCGTGAACTGATAAACGGTGGGCCCATGACCGGACTTGGAACCGCTTTCCGTGCTCTGCCCGCCCTCGTCGCCGGGCTGCTCGCTCTCACCGCTGCCGCTCCCGTCGCACAGGCCGCACCTGAACCCGAGGCCCCACCGGAGTTCGTGGCGCTGCGCAGTGTGGCTCCGACGATCACCGAGGAGATGCGCTACACGACGG
The DNA here is from genome assembly GCF_040613775.1 of Streptomyces sp. NPDC006208. NCBI lineage: Bacteria > Bacillati > Actinomycetota > Actinomycetes > Kitasatosporales > Streptomycetaceae > Streptomyces > Streptomyces sp. NPDC006208. The sequence continues at coordinate 13,030 of NZ_JBEXSW010000040.1, forward strand.
TGCACAACTTCGTCGGCGACCGGATCGACGGCTACCGGCAGCCGCTGTGCATCCTCACGCGCCCGGCCGCCGACGCACTGCGCCGGGCTCAGGCCCGGCTGCTCCGGCAGGGCTACTCCCTGAAGGTGTACGACTGCTACCGCCCGCAGCGGGCGGTCGACCATTTCGTGCGGTGGGCGAAGGATCTCGAGGACGAGACCATGAAGCGGGAGTTCTATCCCCATGTCGACAAGTCGCGGCTGTTCGCCGACGGCTACATCGCCGAGAAGTCCGGGCACAGCCGGGGCAGCACGGTGGACCTGACCCTGGTGAAGTTGCCCGCGCTGCCGACCAGGCCCTACCTGCCCGGTGAGCCGCTCGTGCCGTGCTTCGCGCCGCGCTCGGAGCGGTTCCCCGACAACTCCGTCGACATGGGCACCGGCTACGACTGCTTCGACACCCTGTCGCACACGGACGACCCCCGGATCACCGCCGAGCAGCGCGCCAACCGGCAGCTGCTGAAGAGCACGCTGGTGGCGGAGGGTTTCGTGAACCTTCCCGAGGAGTGGTGGCACTTCACGTACAAGCCCGAGCCCTTCCCCGGCACCTTCTTCGACTTCCCGGTCGCACGGAGCTCGATCGCGGGTCACCGCACGGGCTGACGCGGGGGCGCCGAGCGATTACGGTGCCCGCATGGCAGAGCAGACTTTTGATTCGTACGAGGAATTCTGGCCGTACTACGTCGCGATGCACTCACGCGCTGCGACCCGCTGGGTCCATCTGACGGGCACCCTGACCGGGCTGGCCATCAGCGTGTACGGGCTGGCGCGCGGCCGTAAGCGGTACGCGGCCGCGCTGCCGCTGATCGGCTACGGCACAGCCTGGCCGGCGCACTTCTTCATCGAGAAGAACAATCCGGCCACCTTCGGGCATCCCGCCTGGTCGCTGCGCGGCGATGCGCAGATGATCCGGATGATGCTGGCCGGCCGGGATCCGGAGCTGGCCGAGATCGCCGCCAAGTGGCTCGCCGAGAACCGCTGACCCATGGCACACTTCTGACGTTCCGTCAGATCGTGCTCCCGGGGAGGGGTCTTGACGCGCGCACCCGTGGTTGCCGGATGGTTCACGCACGACAGCGGTGAGGAGGACTTCCGGCTGCTGGGCACCCGCTGCACGGCCTGCTCGTCGGTCTTCTTCCCGCCCGAGGACACGTTCTGCCGCAATCCCGCCTGTCAGGGCGGGGAGCTGGCTCAGGTGCCGCTGTCCAAGCGGGGCCGTGTGTGGTCGTACACCGACGGCCGCTACCGCCCTCCCGCGCCGTACGTGTCCGACCCGGACGTGCCGTGGGAGCCGTACACGCTGGTCGCGGTCGAGCTCGAGGCCGAGCGGATGGTCGTGCTCGGTCAGGCCGCACCCGGCGTCACCGTCGCCGATCTGACGGTGGGGACGGAGGTCGAGGTCGTGCCCGGCGTGCTCGACGAGGACGCCGGCACGGTCCGCACGACCTGGCACTGGCGTCCGGTGGGAGTGACACGGTGAGCGGGGACATCGCGGTCCTCGGGGCCGGAATGCATCCCTGGGGCAAGTGGGGGCACAGCTTCGTCCGGTACGGGACGGTTGCCGCGCGGGCCGCACTCGCCGACGCGGGTGTCGACTGGCGGCAGGTGCAGTCGGTGGTAGGCGCCGACACGGTGCGCGGCGGCTATCCGGGCTACGTGGCGGGGGCGACGTTCGCCCAGGCGCTGGGCTGGCAGGGGGCCAGGGTGACCAGCGTGTACGCCGCCTGCGCATCGGGCGCCCAGGCGATCGCGGCCGCGCGCGCCCAGATCCTGGCCGGGCTGGCCGATGTGGTGCTGGTGGTGGGCGCGGATGCGGCGCCCAAGGGCTTCTTCGCCCCGGCCGGGGGCGAGCGGCCCGACGATCCCGACTGGCTGCGCTTCCGGGTGCTGGGAGCGACCAACCCTGCCTATTTCGCGCTGTACGCCCGCCGCCGCATGGCATTGCACGGGGACACACCCGGGGACTTCGCACTGGTCAAGGTGAAGAACGCGGCGGCCGGCGCGCTCAACCCCAACGCCCGCTACCGCAAGGCGGTCTCGGCCGAGGAGGTGGCCGCGTCCGCGGTGGTCGCCGATCCGCTGCGGCTGCTGGACATCTGCGCGACCTCCGACGGGGCCGCCGCACTGGTGCTGTCCGGCATGGACTTCGCCCGCCGGCACGGGGCCGCCGACCCCGTACGTATCCGGGCCGTGTCCACCGTCACGCCGACGTATCCGCGCGATGTGCTCGACCTGCCGGACATCGCCACGGACTCGGCGGCGGGCGTCGCCCCCTCGCCGCAGTCCTACCGTGCCTCGATCGCCGCGGCGGCGTACGAGGAGGCCGGAATCGGTCCCGAGGATCTCTCACTGGCCGAGGTGTACGACCTGTCCACGGCCTTGGAGCTGCAGTGGTACGAGGACATCGGGCTGTGCAAGGCGGGTGAGGGCGCGGCGCTCGTACGCGACGGCGCCACCGCTCTCGGCGGCCGCGTCCCGGTGAACGCGAGCGGCGGTCTGGCCTCGTTCGGCGAGGCGGTGCCCGCCCAAGCCATCGCACAGGTGTGCGAGTTGACCTGGCAGCTGCGCGGCACGGCCGGAAAGCGCCAGGTGCCCGGCGCCCGGGTCGGGATCACGGCGAACCAGGGCCTGTTCGGCCATGGCTCCGCGGTCGTGGCGGTGCGCTGAGCCGGCCCGCTCAGCTCCTGGAACCTCCGCGTGAGCGCTTTCGAGGAGGGGCGAGGGCACCTTGACGTTCCACTCTGACATGTCCAGACCGGCGTTGAACTGCACATGCTGTCAGCAGGCTTGACGGTCCATCAGGGCAGGTGAAAACTGCCTCTTCGTCGGCATGCCGCGCCTGGGCACGCTCACCACGCTCGTCACGGATGCCGGGACATGAGCAACGGAGACCTCTTTCCCGACGAGGTCAACGGCTCTGCGCCCGGCCGCTGGTGGGCGGATCGCCGACAGGTCTCGTCTTCAGCGCAGCCTTCTGACAAAGGGACGTCATGACGGACACCTCGCACACTTACGTCGCGGCAATCGATCAGGGCACCACCTCCAGCCGCTGCATCATCTTCGACCAGGACGGCGCGATCGTCGCCGTCGACCAGCGTGAGCACCGGCAGATCTTCCCCAAGCCCGGCTGGGTGGAACACGACGCCACGGAGATCTGGTCGAAGGTGCAGGCGGTGGTGGCCGGAGCTCTCGCCAAGGCGGGTCTGCGGGCCGAGCAGTTGAGTGCGCTCGGCATCACCAACCAGCGGGAGACGACGGTCCTGTGGGACCGGGCGACCGGGAAGCCGGTGCACAACGCGATCGTCTGGCAGGACACCCGCACCGCCGGCCTGTGCCGGGAGCTGGAGGGCACGGACGGACAGGACCGCTTCCGCGACGCCACCGGACTGCCGCTCGCGAGCTACTTCTCCGGCCCCAAGGCCGCCTGGCTGCTGGACAACGTCCAAGGGCTGCGCGGCCGCGCCGAGCGGGGCGAGATCGCCTTCGGCACGATCGACTCCTGGCTGATCTGGAATCTGACGGGCGGCCCGGACGGCGGCGTCCATGTCACCGATGTCACCAACGCCTCCCGCACGATGCTGATGAACCTGCAGACTCTGCAGTGGGATCCGGACATTCTCGCCGCGATGAGCATTCCGCCGGCCATGCTGCCCGAGATCCGGTCGTCGGCCGAGACGTACGGGACGGCCGTCGGCCCGGTGGCGGGCGTCCCGGTGGCCTCGGCCCTCGGCGACCAGCAGGCCGCGATCTTCGGCCAGGCCTGCTACGACACCGGCACGGCCAAGAACACCTATGGCACGGGCAGTTTCCTGCTGCTCAACACTGGCAGCCGGCCGGTTCCGTCGAAGAGCGGGCTGATCACCACCGTGGGCTACAAGATCGGCGACGAGGCTCCGGTCTACTGCCTGGAGGGTTCCATCGCGATCACCGGTGCGCTGGTGCAGTGGTTCCGGGACCAGCTCGGCATCATCCGGTCGGCGGACGAGATCGAGACACTGGCGGCGAGCGTGGAGGACAACGGCGGTGCGTACATCGTGCCTGCCTTCTCCGGGCTGTACGCGCCCTACTGGCGCTCCGACGCGCGTGGCGTGATCACGGGCCTGACGCGGTACGTCACCAAGGCGCACCTGGCGCGTGCGGTGCTGGAGGCGACCAGCTGGCAGACGCGTGAGGTCGTCGACGCGATGTACCAGGACTCCGGGGTGCAGATCACCACGCTCAAGGTGGACGGCGGCATGACCGCGAATCATTTGCTGATGCAGCATCAGGCGGATGTCCTGGGCGTGCCCGTGATCCGGCCCAGGGTCTCGGAGACGACCTGCCTGGGCGCGGCGTACGCCGCCGGGCTCGCCACCGGCGTCTGGTCGGACCTGGACGAGCTCAAGACCCACTGGCGGCGCGATGTGGAGTGGTCGCCGCGCATGGAGGCGCAGATGCGCGAGCGCGAGTACGACAACTGGCGCAAGGCGGTGGAGAAGAGCTTCGGGTGGGAGGAGGAGTCCGGCCTGGGCTGAGCCCGCGCCGGACACGGGGCGGTGCGGGCATGCGCCGAACGCCCGGTCACGGACCACGGCCCGTACCCCAGTCGGTGGGGGTACGGGCCGTGCTTGCGCCGGTGTGACAGCGCCAGGGTCTGCTTCCGGAGGAAGGACCCTAACTGTTCGCCCCGGTGGTGGCGCGCTGTGCGTGCAGTTGGTCGGCACGGGTCAGCGCATGCTCGACCACCCCCACCAGCACGTTCTTGACGGAACCCCGGTCACGCGCGTCGCACATCATCAGCGGCACCTCAGGATCGAGATCGAGGGCCCCGCGCACGGAATCGATCGGGAAGCGGTCGGCTCCCTCGAAGCAGTTGACGGCGATCGTGAACGGGATGCCCCGGCGCTCGAAGTAGTCGACGGCGGCGAAGCAGTCCTGAAGCCGGCGGGTGTCGGCGAGGACGATCGCGCCGAGAGCGCCTTGTGCCAGCTCGTCCCACAGGAACCAGAACCGGTCCTGGCCCGGGGTGCCGAAGAGATAGAGCACCAGGTCCTCGCGCAGCGTGATGCGCCCGAAGTCCATCGCGACGGTCGTGGTCGTCTTGCTCTCGACACCGTCGGTGTCGTCGAAAGGCCGGCTCGCTTCGGTCAGCGTCTCCTCCGTGCGCAGCGGTCTGATCTCACTGACCGCGCCCACCAAGGTGGTTTTGCCGACTCCGAAGCCGCCCGCCACCAGGATTTTCAGCGTCACCGGCTCCACCGGGGGCGCCGGGTGGCGGCTAGAGCGCCCGAAGGCCATTGATCACCTCACGGAGAATGCTCACGTCCGGCAGCTCGGCCGGCGGAACGGGGCGGGTTACATGCACGAGAGCGTCCTCGACGAGGTCGCCGACCAGGACACGGACGACGCCGACGGGCAGATCGAGACCTGCCGCGAGTTCGGCGATCGACTGAGGGGTGCCGCCGCAGCGCTCGACGATCTCGACGTGCTCCGGGGAGAGCATCTGGTCACGGCGGGGGTCGCCGACTGCGGCGTGCGGTATGACCAGCGCGATCAGATCGAGTGGGTGGCGGCTTGAACTGCTGGTACGGCCGCGGGTCATGGCGTAGGGGCGGACCACCGGACCGGCGTCCGCGTCGATCCAGTGATGTGGTCTGCGTCCTTGGCGGACTGATTCACTCATGCCCGCCACTCACCCTCCGGCGGCCGGACCGGTCCGCGGTGCCGTGACAAGGTGAACGCCCACCCGCTTGACCATGAGGGTCATCTCGTACGCGACCTGGCCCACATCCGAGTCGGCGTCGGCGAGGACGGCGAGACAACTGCCGTCGCCGGCGGCGGTCACGAACAGGAACGCCTCGTCGAGTTCGACAACCGTCTGCCGGACCTGGCCGACGTCGAAGTGACGGCCGACTCCCTTGGCGAGACTGTGGAAACCGGACGCGACGGCGGCGAGATGCTCGCTGTCCTCGCGGGTGAGGTCCCTTGAGGTGCCGGTGGCAAGGCCGTCGCTGGAGAGCACCAGGGCCCTGCTGATGCTGGCGACCCGGTCGACCAGCTCGTCGAGGAGCCAGTTGAGCTCGCCGGAGCCCTTGGCGGTGGTGTGGGCGCTCATGCTGCCCTGTGCTGCGGCGTACGGTGCGGTCATCGACCGTCCCCCTCCGATGTCGTTCCTGGTGCGTGCCGGCCGGGGCCGGTGGCCTGGTCCGTGCGCTGCTGCGGTTCCCGGGCCACGACGTGCTGCGGTCGCCGGCCTGGGGTCTGTTCGATCCGGGTCTCGTCGGCGCCGGTTTCGTCCGCGTTCCGGCGGCGGCCGCGCTGCCAGCCGCGCTGCATGGCGGCCATACGGTTGCGTACCTCGTCCGCGTCCCGCTCGAAGACGTCCGGACCCGGTGCCGCGGCAGGCGGTACCTGCCCGGCTCCCGACCCGGCCGACTCCCTGAGCTGGGGGGCGAGACTGGCCTGGCGGACACGGCGGGGCAGCCCCTCCGGCGCCGCCGGGGCCTGAGCGGTGGGCCTCGGCGCGGGCTCTTCGGTGGACGCGTTCCGCCGGACGCGGCGAGGCAGTCCGTCGATCGTCAACGGGGGGTCGGCGGCGGGCTCCGGCGCGGGCGACGAGGGCCGCGCATCCGGTACGGGGACCGGGGAAAGGCGCTCCGGGCCGGGGACGGACCGCGGCCTGCCGCTGCTGCGGCGGTCGCCCGAGATCGGCGTGGGCGCCGCGGAGCGCGAGGGGCCGGGGGCGGGATGTGTGCGCCCGCCGGCACCGCGCTCGTCCACCCGGCGGCCATGGTCCGCGACCAGGGTCGGGGGCGTGCGGCGCGGCAGCGGCACCGGGCCGGCGTAGTGCTCCTGCGACGGTTCCCGGGCGAGCTGGTGCTGCTCGCCCGCCGTGTCGTCATGCCGTCCGCGGGACCGGGCGCGGAAGATGCCACCGCGCTCGCTCTCCGGGTCGTCCAGGCCGGTGAGCGGGGCGTCCGCGCCGAGAAGTGCCGAACGGTCGTCGAGGCCCAGCGTGCCGACCGGGGCCTCCAGTTCGACGGGGCCGTCCAGCAGCGCCGAGGCGTTCAGGCTCGCCGGGGCCTTGGAGAGCGCGGCACGCTTCCCCTCACCGCGCCGGCCCGCCGGGCTGTCGCTCTTGCGGTCCAGGCGGAAACCGGTGCCCTGGGTCTCGGGAGCCTCGGTGAGCAGCGCCGCGGGGATGAAGACGACCGCGGTGGTGCCGCCGTACGGGGACTGCTGCAGCGACACCCGGACGTTCTGGCGCTGGGCGAGACGGCTGACGACGAACAGACCGAGCCGGTCGGTGTCGGAGAGCTCGAACTCCGGGGTCTCGGCGAGCCGCAGGTTGGCGTCGAGGAGGGCGTCGGCGGCCATGCCCAGGCCGCGGTCGTGGATCTCGAGGGTGAAGCCGTTGGCGACCCGCTCGCCGTGCACCTGCACACCGGTGTGCGGGGGCGAGAACACCGTGGCATTCTCGAGGAGTTCGGCGATGAGGTGGGTGAGGTCGGCGACGGCGGGGCCGCCGACGCCGATGCGCGGCAGGCGGCGTACCTCGATGCGCTCGTAGGCCTCGACCTCGGCGACCGCGGCCCGTACGACGTCCATGAGCTGGATCGGCTTGCGCCACTGCCGGGACGGGGCGGCGCCGGAGAGAATCACCAGTCCCTCGGCGTGCCGCCGCATACGGGTGGTGAGGTGGTCCAGCCGGAACAGGTCGGCGAGTTCCTCGGTGTCCTCGGTGCGTCGCTCCATCGTGTCGAGGAGCGTGAGCTGACGGTGCAGCAGCACCTGGTTGCGGCGCGCGAGGTTGACGAACACCTCGGAGACGCCGCGCCGCATGTCCGCCTGGCGGACCGCTGCCTCGACCGCCGCCCGCTGGAGGGTGTTGAGGGCCTGGCCGACCTGGCCTATCTCGTCCTTGTCGAACTGCAGGCGCGGTGCCTCGGTCTCGACGTCCACGTGCTCACCGGCGGCCAGGCGGCGCATCACGCTGGGCAGCCGCACACCGGAGACGTCGTGGGCTTCGTTGCGCAGCCGGGACAGGGCCCGGACCAGGTCGCGGCCGATCCGTACGGAGACGATCACGGAGACGAGCAGCGCGAGGAAGCCGAGGACCCCTGCCACACCGGCCCGTACGAGCACGCTGTACGCGGCGGGCTCGACGCGGTCCGCGTAGCGTTCGCCCGCCTCATCGGCGGTGCCGGCGAGCTCGACGAGCACCGGGGTCGCGGCTTCGGTCCAGCGCTGCAGATCGGAGGTGCCGAGTCCGTCGGCCGGGCCGTCGGAGAGGAGGCGTTCCTCGGTGTCGCGCAGCGGTGCGGTCTCGGGACTGCGCCAGTAGCGGACGAGGATCTCGCGTTCCTTGGCGGGCAGGATCTCGAAGTTGGCCTCGTAGTACAGCTTGCGGTGGGCCACGAGGTCGGAGAGCTCCCGGATCTCGGTGGCGGTGATCCTGCGCGTGATGAGCGAGGAGGCGGCCAACGCGTCCTCGCGGGAAAGCATTTCGCGGGCACGGGCCAGGCCGACGAGGGCGCGCCCTTCGCGTTCCAGTGCGACGTCGTCGAGTGCGTGCAGGGTGAGCAGGAAGCTGAAGCCAGGGTCGACAAGACGGTTGTAGTACTTCAGGGCCTTGCTGCGGGAGACCGTACTGGTCTCCACGGAGCGGCGCAGGGCGCCGAGGCCGTCGAAGGCATCGATCAGCGCGGTGAGCTTCTGCTCGGATTCGGACGTCAGGCCGTCGCGCACCGAGGACTTCTGCGCGTTCGTCTTGATCGCGGCGAGCGCGCTGTCGGTGGCTTCGCGATCCAGGCGCAGGGTCGGGAGAGCGTCCGAGGCACGGCGGTCCGCAAGGTAGACGAGGGTCTGCTTGCGTTCCTTCTGGACGGAGTCGATGACTTCCTCGACAGGCCCGCCCAACTGCTCGGCGACGGTGCTGACCTCGAGCAGTCGATTCGCGTCCCGGCCGGTGAGTACGGTGGCGAACCCCCACAGCGCCGTGAGGGAGACCAGCGGAACGAGCAGCAACGCCACGATCTTCCGGCGGATGGACTTCCCGCGAAAGCGCATGGCCTCCCCCTGCTCGACCCGCCCGGTGCGGGTGATGTCCGTCAACAAACGGCGCGAGCCTACTACTGTCACCCAGCCAACTCGAAGGCGTGTCCGGGCAGTTTTCGGCCTGCGACGATCGTCTTGATCATGGGATGTCCTGGTATCCGGGGAGATGCTATCCCCCGCGTCGGCCGACGCGTCTCGCGTAGGTCACTTTTCGGACCGCATCAGATGGCTGGAATTCTGTGCCGCACGGGAATCATCGTGAAGGGTCAATCGTCGTTCTGTACGGGGTGTTTCGCGCGTCCGGCCGTGGCCTTCCCGGGCTGGTGGGAGTTGTGGGTCCGGGTGCACGCCGCCCACGAGGCGGTGTGGTGCCGTGCGGCGCCGGGGCGGTGTAGGCCGGCGGATCCGGGGCAGCCACCCAGAAGTCGGACAGACGTGGGGAGTGAAACGATCCATGGACACGGACGAGCGTCGCGGCGAGGCGACGGCGTCGCGGGCGGCTGATGCGATCGGTGCGACGGGTGCCGTGGGTGGGCGGCAGCTGTGGGTGGAGGAGCCGGTGGGCAGACGGCGCATGGCCGACCCCGTGCGCACGGCTGCGGTCCGGGCGGTGATCATCGCGTCGGTGACACTGGTTCAGGCGATGGCGGCGGTGCTCTTCACGCTGACGGCGTCGTGGCTGGCCTTCCCCTTGGTGCTCAGCAGTGTGGCGAGCACGGTGGTGGCGACGTGGGCCGTGCTCGATGTGTGGGTGACCCGCCAGGTGTGGAACCAGCGGCACGGCGTGGTGTCGGAGCCCAGCAGCACCGCACGCGGGCTCCGCCGCGAGCGCCGCCGGGCGCGGCGGACCGCGCGGGCGGCAGGCCGTGCGGCCTCACGCATACGGCGCCGGAGCGCCAACCGGCTGTCGGAGGCCTGACCTTCAGGGCCGTCCCCCGTGAGGACCGTCAAGCCGTTCCCCGTCAGGGCGGTGGGCCGGATGCCATGGCGGGCCGACCCGGCCTGACCGGCCGGCCCGGCGCCGGGCCGGCCGGTCAGCCGCTACTCGGACGGCCCCGCGCCGTGGGGGGTCGATGCCTTCGGGGGCAGTCCGGCGGCCGGTTCCGCCGGGACCGGGGTCCTCTTGAACATGCGGGTCGCGGTGATCTCGCCGTGGACCGTCTCGCCCGACGGGTCGGTCTGCGGCAGTCCGGGGCGCAGATGCTCCTCGACGCTGATGTACTTCAGTCCCGCCCGAAGGTCCGCGTCGTTGCGCAGCCGGATCACCAGAGGGAACTCGGCGAGGGCCGTGGTGTCGAACAGCCCCGTCGTGTACAGCAGCTGCACACCCAGCGCGTCCGAGACCGCCCGCTGAAGCTCCAGCAGATACGTCGCGTTCGCGCGGCCGATGGGGTTGTCCAGGAACAGCGTGCCGGCGTGCCGGTGCTTGTCCCTGCCTCGGTCGTTGCTGCGCAGCGCGGCCATGGTGCAGTAGAGCGCGATGGCCGCCGTCAGCAGCTGGCCGCCGGAGAACACGTCGCCCATCTGCCCGACCGGCACCCGCTCGGCGCGCAGCACGGCGTCCGGCTTGAGGATCTCCACCGCCACGCCCCTCGGCTGCAGCGCCGCCTGAACGCCGCGCAGCAGCAGTGACATACCGTCCCGCCGCAGGTCGGAGTTCTTCTTCACAGCGGCGTGGGTCGCCTCGTCGATGACCTCGCCGAGCCGCTCCGCGAGGGTCGCCTGGTCCGGCTCCTCGAAGCGGATGCGGAGGAACTCCTGCCCCGACCACTCGCCCAGGCCTTCGGGCAGCCTGGACAGCCGCTGAGCCGAACGCAGCGTGGTGAGCGCCGACTCCACCAGACCGCGCAGCCGGTCCACGATCGTGTCGCGGTTGCGCTCCAGCTGCTGCAGCTCGTCGGTGAGCACCCGCAGCCGCGGCGCGAACGCCTCTGCCCACTTCGCGGCGTGCTCCGGAAGCGCCGCCGCAGGCAGTTCACGGATCTGCTGGCGCGCGGGGGTGCGCACCTGCTCGTACCGGGTGGCGTTGGCGTGCCGTACGAGCACGTCGCTCGCCTCCCGTACGGCCGCCTCGGCCGCCGACAGGTCCGTCGCACAGCCGCGCAGGGAGCGGCGGGACTCGGCGGCGAGGTGGCGCGCCTCGTCCAGCGTGCCGGGATACGGCTCCGATGCCTGCCCGCTCTCCTCCTCCTGGTGGTGGTCGCGCAGCAGGTCCCGCAGAAGCGCGGCCGTCTCCTCGAACCCGCCTGCCGCGTCCTCGGCAGCGCGGTGCGCCTGGAGCAGCGTGGCGTGTGCGGCCCGGGCCATGTCCAACGCATCCGTACGGGAGGACAGTTCGGCGGTCGCCGAGCGCAGCAGGGTCTGGGCCTGCTCCACGTCCGCGGGAACCAGTTCGTCCGGCAGCTCGGTATGTGACCCGCCGTCGGCGGGAGCGAGCCGCTCGGCCTCGCCCCGCAGCCGGCCGAGTTTCTCGCTCGCCTCCGTCGCGCGGGACTCCAGCATCTGGACAAGGGATTCGGCGCGGGCCGCGGCAGCCTGGCGCGAGGGGCCGTCGGCACCGTCCGTACTCTCGAGGAGCTGGGCGGCACGCGTGCGGACCTTGTTGGTGAGGCGGTCCAGCTCGGCGAGCGCGGCGCTCTCGTCGCTCTCGGCCCGGGCCTGCTCGGCCCGCAGATCGGCGCCGACGCCCACCTTCTCGTACAGCTGCGAGGCCGCACGGTAGGCCTCGCGCAGGGCGGGCAACGCGGCGCGGGGTGCCGTGTCGTCCCGCCCGGGCAGGCTTTCGGGGGCTCCGGCGATCTCGGCACGCTCGGCGCGCAGCGCACGCGCCGTACGGCGGGCGTCGTCACCCGCGCGCTGGGCGGCCCGGCGGTCCTCGTCGGCGGCCTTCGCCCGCTCCAGGCAGGTCGCCGCACGGGCCTCGGACTCGGCCGCTTCATCGGCCAGTTCACGCAGTTTCGCCTGCCAGCCGGCCCGTTCGCGCAGCCGGAAGGCAAGGCCGGCGAGGGCGTCGGCGACGCGGCGGGCACGCTGGGCGGCGTCCTGCCGCTCGTCCCGCAGCCGGGCCGCGTCGGCGGCCGCCTCGTCCGCCTCCGACCGTGCCGTACGGGCCTCGGCGAGGGTCTGCTGTGCTTCCTCGGCTGCTGCGCGGGCCCTGCCGGCGGCGTCGGCGAGCTCGGCGAGCCTGGCGGGCGGGCAGTCCGCGCGCCAGGCGCCGAGCCGGGCCGAGAGGGCGCGGTCGCCCGCGAGCCGGGCCGCGAGCGCACGGATCTCCTCGTCCCGGGCGGTGGCCCGGGCTCGCAGCGCCTGCCGCTCCTCGTCGGCGGCCTGCTCGTCGTGCATGGCCGGGTTCGGCGGCACGAGGAAGACGTCCCCGTCCGCGTCGCCGGTGCCGGGGGCCGGCACGGGCGCGAGCAGTGCGGCAGCGGTCCCGACGGCCACGGTGGACCGGGGCAGCAGCGCTGCCCCGGCGAGCACGTCACGTGCCCGGACGTAGGACACCGGGTCGGTGATCACGACTCCGTCGACCAGCTCGGGCCGCGCGGCCAGCACGGCGGCGTGGTCGGCCGGATCGACGGCCTGGGCGAGATAGCGCCAGCCGGGGAGCGCCGGGATGCCGTGCTCGCCGAGGTACTCGACGGTGGCGAGCACGTCCGGCCCCGGCGGCAGCAGTCCGCCGTCGCCGAGCGCACCGAGGATGCGGGCGTCGTCGGCGGCGGCGGTCCGCAGGTCGAACAGCTGCCGCTCCGCCGAGGAGACGGACCGGTCGAGCAACTCGCGCAGTTCGTCGGCGAATCCGTCGAGCTCCTCGACGGTGAGGGGCCGGTCGCCGTCGCGCAGCGGCCGGCCGGGGATCGGGGTACGCGACACCGCCGCGTCGGTGTGTCCTGCGGGCGCACCGCCCCGGTGGGCGCCGGAAGCGACATGCACCGCGTCCGCCGAGGCGTCGCCGCGAGCCGCGTCACGGGTGGCGGCGTTGCCGGCGGTCGCCGTTGCGGGTTCTTCGGGGCCGTCGCCCTGCGGCGCGGCTGCCGCGCCGAACGATCCTGCCGTCACGCCGGATACGCGTCCGGCGGACAGGCCGTGGGCCGAGCCGGAGTCGGCCTGCCGCGTCTGCCCTCCGCCCGGCACGGCGGACTGCGCACCACCGGCCGGGGAACCCGGCGCAGCACTGGACCCGCCGTCGGCGGACACCTCACCACCGGCCGGGCCGGACCCGTCCCCTGCCCGGCCGCCCTCGGCGGTGACGTCGGGCGCCGTCTCCGGGTCGTCCGGCTGGACCGGCACGGTCACCCGGACACCCGATGCGGCGTCATGTGCGGCAGGCGTCGATTCACCCGAGGCGTGGCGCGGGTGCGGGAACGCGGGTGACGGAGCTGCCGTCGGCGGCAGGCTCAGCAGCTCCGCGAGGCGTTCGTCCCGGGCGATCGACTCGGCGGCGCGGCGCTCCGCCTCGTAGGCGTGCTCCGCGGCGCTCGCCGCGTCCGCCGCGCGCGCAGCGGTCAGTTCGGCGCGGGACTCCGCGGCGGCGGCGTCGCGTGCCCGGTCGGCCGTGCCGCGGGCGGCCTCACGTGCGGCGTCCCACGCGGCGACCGCCGTCTTCTCGGCGTCGCTCGCGGCGAGCGCGGCGCGGGCCGGGTCGGCGTCCGGTGCGGTGTCGTCGAGCCAGCCGGCCCGTACCGCCTCGGCGGTCTCCTGCTCGACCTCGGTCAGCCGCTGCCGCAGATGGCCGATCTCGCTGCGGGCGCGCTGTGCCTCGGTCGCGGCGGCCGTGGCGTCGCGGTGCGCGGCCTCGCCGGCCTCCTGCAGCGCCTGGGAACGCTCTTCCTCCTCGTTGGCCACGCGCTCACCGTCCTCCGCGGCCGCGTGCAGCGCGCGCACCAAATCACCGGCGGCCTTGGCGCGTGCGGCAAGCGCCGGAGCGGCGTCCCGCTCGGCCTCGCGGATCGCCGCGGCGACGCGCGCGGAGCGGTCGCCCGCGGCTCGGTGGCGGAGTACCGCTTCGGCCGCCTGCCACGCGGAGTGAAGGGTGCGGGCGTCGGTCAGCTCACGTCGCTGTGCCGCGGCACCCTTTTCGGCGACGGTCAGGGCCAGCGAAGCGTGCCGGTAGGCCAGTTCGGCGGCGATCAGCGCGTTGCGGCTGCGCGCCTGCTCCGCCTCGGTCACCGTGTGGGCGGCGGCGGTGACCTGCTGCGCGAGGTCGGCGGCCAGGCCCCGTTCGTCCCCGCCGCGGGCGGACATCCGGCGCGCGAGTGTGCGGGTGCGGCGCTCGGCGCCCGCGTGGATGTCGCGGGCACGGGCACGGGTCTCGGCGGCCTCGACAATGCGGCCGAGCAGGTCGACCGATCCGGACGTGAAGTCCCGCTCGGCGGTCAGCTCGGCGCGGCGGCCCAGCTTGTTGCCGAAACCGCTGACCAGGTCGGCCAGTCCGTCGGTGTCACGGGTGTCGGTGACGGCGCGCAGCAGCAGGTCGGTGAAGTCGGAGTCCTTCTTGACCGCGAAGAGGCCTGCCGCCTCGCCCTCGTCGGCGTTCATCTCCCGCTGGTAGCGGAACAGTTCGGGGTCGAGGCCGACATCGCCGAGGTGCTCGTTCCAGCGGTCGTGGATCTCCTCCCAGTACACGTCGAGGTGCGGATAGGCCTTGCCGGCCTCGGTGACGGCGTCGCGGAAGCCCTTCATGGTGCGGCGCCGGCCCTGCGCCCCGGAGGCGCCTTCGACGGGCGGCCGTACGGAGGTGGACTCGGCGACCGGCAGTGAGTCGAGGCTGAGGCCGGGACCCGGCCGGAAGGAGTACCAGGCCTCGGCGAACTTCCGCGGGTCGTTGGAGACCTGGCGGCCCCGCCACTCGCTGACCTTGCCGACGACGATCAGCTCACCGGTGAGCGTGTGCTGCCACTCCAGGGCGACATGACCGCAGTCGTCGGCGAGCAGGAACTTGCGCAGCACGCCCGAGCTGGCGCCGCCGAGCGTGTTGCGGTGGCCGGGGAGCATGACGGAGAAGATCAGCTTGAGCAGTACGGACTTGCCGCCGCCGTTCTCGAGGAAGAGCACGCCCGCGGGCGCGGGGCGGCGCGGCGGGCCGACCGGCTCCTCCTCGAAGAATTCCGCCTGGGTGGGGGCGGGGTCGGGCACGGGCTCGCCGACACCCCGCAGGTCGAGCACGGTGTCGGCGTAGCGCGCACCGGCAGGACCGATGGAGTAGAGGCGGACCCGGGACAGCTCGTACATGTCGGCGGACTCTCAGTCGTCGTCTGGCGGTTACGCGTGGAAGGGCAGGCCGGCGTCGGCGGCCAGCTCCAGGTCGTCGCCCTCGGGCGGCGGCACGAGGGAGGCGCTGCCGTCGCTGACCGGTACGACACCGAGCTCCAGCAGTTCGGCCATGGCCGCGCTGCCCGCCATGTCGCGCACCTGCAGCTGGTAGCGGGCCGTCGTGCGGTAGGCGCCACCGGCGTCGTCTCCGGTGCGCTGCAGGAATCCGGAGTCGGTCAGGAAGGCGACGGCCTTGCCCACGATGCCGGTGGTGGATCCAGCGAGACGGCGGGCGTCCTTGGTGGCGCCGGTTGCGCTGCGGCGGGCGTAGATACGCCAGGCGGCCTCGAGGCCGGGGGCGTCGGTGGCCGGGTCGGTGTTCTCGCCCTGCTCGTCGGCGCGCTCCTCGAGGCGCCGGCAGGCCTGGCGTACGAAGGAGTCGACGCCGTTGACGGTGATCCGGCCGATGTAGCCGTCGTCGGCGAGGTCCTCGGGGCGGGGGAACGCCATGGCGGCGACCGCCAGGTGGGCGAGGCCGTGCAGAAAGCGGTCCGCGGAGTCGGCGGCGGCGCGACGCGCGTAGTCCCCCATGCGAACGGCGAAGACCGAGTCCTCGCCCGCGGTCACGGCCATCCCCGCGCGGGGCGAGACCTCGAGGACCACGAGACCGAGGCCGGTGGCGACGGCGTCGGCGAGGCGGGCGAACGCGGTGTCCTCCCGGTAGCGGCGCAGCAGTTCGGCGTACTCGACGTCGCGGGCGGGGAGCAGCTTGGGCTGGAGCCCGAAGGAGACGAGGCGCGCGGCGTCGGCGGCGTCGGCGGGGGTGACGCCCCCGGACGCCGAGATCGGTCCGGCCGGGGGCCCCTGCGGGGCGACGGGCTCGCTCCACGCGGCGGCGTGTTCGTGCAGGTCGCTCACGAAGGGAACTCCTCGGTGTGGTGGTGCCGGTGCACGGGGTGGACGGGTGCGCCCGTGGCGGGCGGGGCCCCGTCCCTTCCCGCGGTGTCGATGGACGGCTGGGCCGTGTCCCGCTCGGACCTGGGCACGTCGGCGCCGGCCCCGGGCTCGGTACTCACGCCGCCTCCGTGCGGTCGGCCGCCATGCCCGCCGCGTCCAGCAGCGCGGTACCCACGATCAGGTCGGCGCCGCCGAACTCGGGGTCGTCGAGCTCGGTGCCGTCGTCGACGGCGAACAGCAGGCGCTGTTCGCCCTGACGGTAGGCGGTGCCGACCGGCGGACTCGCCGCGTGGACGGCGAGCAGGGCGACCAGATAGGGCAGATCGGGGTCACGACGGCGGGCCTCGGCGAGCAGGCCGGAGAGCCGGCGGGGAGCGTCGTGCTCCAGGTCGAGCAGCTGCATGGCGCTCGCCAGCTGCTCCTCGCTGAAGCGGCTGTCGTCGGGGGTGGCGATCAGGTCCGGCTCCGGCATCTCCGCGCCCAGGTGCTCGCGTTCCACGGGCGGGGTGAGCAGCAGGTCGACGAGATCGCCGACCCGGACCGAGGCCGGCGTACGCAGCCCGGTGCCGCGCGCGAAGAACGCGTCGGTGACGCGGATCGCCGACTCCACCGGCAGGGGCAGCAGCGGAGCCACCAGCTGGCCGTAGAGATCGAGACCGGTACGCGTGGTGGGCCGGGCGAAGGCCTGACGGTCCTGCTCGGCGCGGAACAGCGGGCCGGCCTCCAGCAGCCGGGACTGGAGCTGGGTGTGGCGGCGGATGCAGTCCTTGACTATGTCGACGAGCTCGGCGGCACGCCGCTTGTGCTCGGGGTCCTCGGCCTCGTCGCGTGCCTTGCGGATGTTGGTGAGGATCGCGTTCTCGTGGCGGTAGCGGTCGGCGACGTGTTCGAGCGCCTCGGCGATCATGTCGGGTACGGCATTGAGCCAGTCCACGGCGCGCACATTGCGCCGGGTGGCCTCCAGTGTCCTGCGCAGAATCTGCGAGTACTGCACGGTGCGGTAGCGCGCCTGCTCCGCGGCGAGCTGGGCGTCGGCGAGGCGGCCCCGGCTGATGAGGACCTCCAGCTTCACCTCGGCCGCGATCTGGGCGCTGGTGACATCCGTGTCCAGCGCCCCGACCAGGACGTTGACCGCTTCGTCGGTGGTGCGCAGATAGACACTGCCGCCGTAGCCGGGGACCTCTTCGATCAGCTTGAAGTCGTAGTCACGGCGGGTGTAGACGCCGTCGGCCCCGAACGTGCCGTACACGGCGCGGAATCCGCGGTCCACACTGCCGACGTTGATCAGGTTCTCCAGCACCCAGCGGGCGACCCGCTCGTGCTCGGCGACGGGCCGCTGCGGAGCCTGGGCCGCGACGCGCGGCAGCAGGCGCGCCACTATCTGGTCATGGTCGGCCCCGGTGTCGAAGTCCATGTTCAGTGTGACGAGATCGATGGCGGCCAGGGCGATCTCGGCCATCGCGTAGATCGAGTACTCCCCCGCGAGGTTCGCCTTGCGCACGTCGAGGTCGTGCAGCGGCGCGGTGCACGCGAGCGCACGGAGCCGCCGCGCGAGCCCTTCGTCGGCGGCCGGGCCCTGCGCGGGCCGCGGCCCCGCGCTGAGCTGGGGCGGAACGAAGTCCGTCGAGGCAGGCGAAGTCACGGTGCACAGATTAGGTCCTCGCACTGACAACGGTCGAAACGGCGCGATCCGCCCCGACAGGCCGTGAGCGGTGTACGGGGTACGCCCGTCCCGGGCCTGACACGGTCGGTGAGCGCGCGCCCACGAGCCCCCGCTCGGGACTGGCGGCGCTACGACGCGTTATGTCCCGGACACGACCTCTGCGTGTCCCTCGCCCGCAGCGGTCTTTCCTGGTGGCGTGCCGTAGCCGCCGCCTCCCGGCGTGCTCATGACCAGGACGTCGCCGGGCCCGACGTCCACGGCGTCGACGCCGCCGAGCCGGGACACGGTGCCGTCGGCGCGCTCCACGTGGTTCTCGCCGAGCTCCCCCGGTGCGCCGCCGGACATGCCGTACGGCGGGATGCGGCGATGCCCGGTCAGCAGCGCGGCCGTCATGGGCTCGAGGAAGCGGATCCTGCGGACGACTCCGCACCCGCCGCGATGGCGTCCGTCGCCGCCGCTGCCCGTGCGTACGGCGAAGGAGTCCACGCGGACCGGATAGCGCCACTCCAGGACCTCGGGATCGGTCAGCCTGGAGTTGGTCATATGGGTCTGCACGGCATCGGCCCCGTCGAAGTCCTCGCCCGCTCCCGCCCCGCTCGCCACCGTCTCGTAGTACTGGACCCGCTCGTTGCCGAAGGTCAGGTTGTTCATCGTGCCCGAGCCCTCCGCCTGTACGCCGAGGGCCGCGTACAGGGCGCCGGTGACGGCCTGCGAGGTCTCCACATTGCCCGCGACGGTGGCGGCAGGATGGACGGGAGCGAGCATCGAACCGTCCGGCACGCGCACCTCCAGCGGCTCCAGACAGCCGCTGTTGAGCGGGATGTCGTCGGCGACCAGGGTGCGGAAGACGTACAGCACGGCGGCCATGACCACCGACTTCGGGGCGTTGAAGTTGCCGGGCTGCTGCGGCGAGGTGCCGGTGAAGTCGATCACGGCGCTGCGGTGTCCGCGATCCACACGCAGCGCGACCTGGATGACGGCGCCGCCGTCGGTCTCGT
This sequence comes from Streptomyces sp. NPDC006208, assembly GCF_040613775.1. Taxonomy (NCBI): domain Bacteria; kingdom Bacillati; phylum Actinomycetota; class Actinomycetes; order Kitasatosporales; family Streptomycetaceae; genus Streptomyces; species Streptomyces sp. NPDC006208. The sequence continues at coordinate 31,971 of NZ_JBEXSW010000040.1, forward strand.
AGCGGTACGAGCCGTCACCGAGCCCGGCGATGATGCGACGCACCGACTCCTCGGCGTTGTCGCGGACGTGCTGCATGTACGCCTGCACGACATCGTGTCCGAACTGGTCCACCATGCGCCGCAGTTCGGCAATGCCCTTCTCGTTGGCCGCGATCTGGGCGCGCAGGTCGGCGAGGTTGGTGTCGGGCGCGCGCGACGGATACGGCGCGCCCGTGAGCAGTGCGCGGGTCTCCGTCTCGCGCAGCTGCCCGTCCCGTACGAGAAGCCAGTTGTCGAAGAGCACGCCCTCCTCGTCGATGGTGCGGCTGAAGGCGGGCATGGAGCCGGGCGTGATGCCGCCGATCTCGGCATGATGGCCGCGCGAGGCCACCAGGAAGCGAAGCTCCTCGCCCTCGAACACAGGCGTCACCACGGTCACATCGGGCAGATGCGTGCCCCCGTGGTAGGGGTCGTTGATCGCGTACACATCGCCCGGTCGCATCTGTCCTTCGTTGCGTCGCAGCACCTCCTTGATGGACTCGCCCATCGAACCGAGGTGCACGGGGATATGGGGTGCGTTGGCGATCAGGTTGCCGTCGGCGTCGAACAGGGCGCAGGAGAAGTCGAGACGTTCCTTGATGTTGACGCTGTGCGCGGTGTTCTCGAGACGGACGCCCATCTGCTCGGCGATGGCCATGAAGAGGTTGTTGAAGACCTCGAGGAGCACGGGGTCGACATCGGTGCCGGCGGCGGCCCTGCCGGGGCGGGGCCGGACGCGGGTGAGCAGCAGATGGCCGCCGTCGCCCGCCGCTGCCTGCCAGCCGGGATCGACGACGGTGGTGGCATCGGCCTCGGCGACGATCGCCGGCCCTTGGAGCACATCGCCGGGCCGCAGATCGGTGCGGCCGTACAGCGGAATCTCGCGGCGCCCCCCGTCGACGAACATCCCGACGCGGTCGCGCGGGGCGACGTTCGCAGAGTCCGCGGGGTCCCTGTCTCCTGCGGCCGCTTCCACCACGGTCTCGCCGTGTTCACCGGCCACGCCCACCGCCTCGACGGAGACCGCCTCGACCACGAGCGGCTTGTCCATGGTGAAGGCGTAGCGCGCGCGATGTGCCGACTCGAAGGCGTCCTTCATCGCGGCGGCGGTGTCCAGCGGGACGGGCAGGCTCGCGTCCGTACCGGCGTAGCGCAGCAGGATGCGGGCGCGGGTGCTGATCGCGGATTCGGGGATGTCGTCGGCACGCAGTTCGGTGCGGGTCCGGTCGGCGAGTTCGTCGCACAGGGCCCGGACGTGCTCCACGGACCGTTCGTCCAGTTCCGCCTCCACGGACTGTTCGCGCATCGCGGTCGCGTCCGCCAGTCCGATGCCGTACGCCGAGAGCACCCCGGCGAGCGGCGGCACGATCACCGTGTTGACGCCGAGCGCGTCGGCCACCGCGCACGCGTGCTGGCCGCCGGCCCCGCCGAAGGACGTGAGGGCGTAGCGGGTGATGTCGTGCCCCCGCTGCACCGAGATCTTCTTCACGGCGTTCGCCATGTTGAGGACGGCGATCTCGAGGAATCCTGCGGCGACCTCCTCGGGGCTCCGCTCTGTTCCGGTCTCCTCGCGGACCCGCGCGGCGAGCTCGGTGAACCGCTCGCGCACGATGTCCGCGTCCAGCGGCCGGTCGCCGGCCGGACCGAAGACCGCCGGGAAGTGGGCGCCTTGGACCCGGCCGAGCATCACATTGGCGTCGGTGACGGTGAGCGGTCCGCCGCGCCGGTAGCAGGCCGGTCCGGGCACGGCGCCCGCCGAGTCGGGGCCCACCCGGTAGCGGCGGCCGTCGAAGTGCAGCACGGAACCTCCGCCCGCGGCCACGGTGTGGATGTTCATCATGGGCGCGCGCATCCGGACCCCGGCGACCTGAGTACCGAGCTCACGCTCGAACTCGCCCGCGTAGTGCGAGACATCGGTGGATGTGCCGCCCATGTCGAAGCCGATGACCTGGCCGAACCCGGCCTGTTCCGAAGTGCGTGCCATCCCGACGACGCCGCCGGCCGGGCCGGAGAGCACGGCGTCCTTGCCGCGGAAGTGGGCGGCTTCGCGCAGCCCGCCGTTGGACTGCATGAACATCAGCCGGATGCCGTCGAGTTCGGCCGCGACCTCGTCGACGTACCGGCGCAGGATCGGCGAGAGATAGGCGTCGACGACAGTGGTGTCCCCGCGCGGCACCAGCTTGATCAGCGGGCTGACCTCGTGCGAACAGCTGACCTGGGTGAAGCCGAGTTCCCTGGCCGCGGCGGCGATACGCCGCTCGTGGCCGGGGTGGCGGTAGCCGTGCATGAGGACGACGGCGGCGCTCGTGATGCCGTCGTCGCGGGCCGTCCTCAGCCGTTCGGTGACGGCCGCGAGGTCGAGCGGACGGACGGTGTCGCCGCGGGCGTCGATGCGTTCGGGGACCTCGACAACCCGGTCGTACACCGCTTCGGGCAGCAGGATGCGACGGTCGAAGATGCGCGGGCGGTTCTGGTACGCGATGCGCAGCGCGTCCCGGAACCCCTCGGTGATGACGAGAACGGTCGGCTCACCGCGCCGCTCCAGCAAGGCGTTGGTGGCAACGGTGGTGCCCATCTTGACGCAGGCGACGCTGTCCGCCGGGACGGGCCGGCCCTCGGGCGTGCCGAGCAGCAGCCGGATTCCGGCGACGGCAGCGTCGTGGTAGCGCTCGGGGTTGTGCGACAGGAGTTTGCGGGTCACGAGCCGCCCGTCGGGGCGTCGGCCCACGATGTCGGTGAAGGTCCCGCCACGGTCGATCCAGAACTCCCAGCGCCCGCTCATTCCCCCATTCTGGCAACGGGCACGTCCCGTGACACGGCGGCGAGCGCGGAGGAGAGGGCGAGCTCGGCGCTGCGGTCCAGGCGTGCGCTGGTGCCGCGCGCCCAGTGCTGGACCTCGTGTCCGGCGAGTCGCAGCAGCTGCGGCAGCAGATCGGTGCACCGGCGGGCGACCCATGCGGTACCGGCCGTGGCGAGCCACAGCACCGAGGCGGCACGGGTGGGCCTGGGCTGGTCGGGTTCCGTGGCGGGCGCGCTGCCGTGGGCGAGTCCGCGGGCGGCGAGCAGCTCGTGGAACCCCCGGGCGAGCATCCGGTGTCCTCGCTCGCCGGGATGCAGCCGGTCGGCGCTCCACATGGACCGGTCGGCGACCCAGGCGTCGTCGGCGGCGTGCAGATGTACGGCGTCGTAGCGGTCGGACAGGGCGTGGACGACGGCGTTGACCGCCCGCTGCCGGCGGGCCAGCGGCCGGGCGAGCGGGGCGGGCAGCCCGAACATCGCGCCGGGGTCGGGCAGACATGCGGTGAGCAGGACGGTGCCACCGCCGGCGAGCGAGGCGCAGACCTCGTCGAGGCGGACGGCGAGGTCCGCGATGTCGAAGGTACGGCGCAGCGTGTCGTTGACGCCGACGACGACGGAGGCGACATCGGGCGCGAAGGCGAGCGCCTGCGGCGCCTGCGATGCGGCGACGTCCTTGGTGAGGGCACCGCTGACGGCGAGATTGCGGAACACGGCGGGCTCGGTCGGGCCACCGATGCCGGCGGCGAGCAGGGTGGCCCACCCCCGCCAGCCGCCCTTGACGGGGTCGCCGACGCCTTCGGTGAGCGAATCGCCGAGCGCGACGAACCGCGGGGCGCGGAGCGCAGGCACGACGCGTGCGGCGTCGCGCCCAGGCACGGCGGGCTCCAACTGCCGCACCAATGCCGTGCCGGCCATGATCCGGCCCGGAATGCCGGACACGGCCTCTGTGACGTGAGCGCTCCCGCCGGAGGACACCCCCACAGGCACCACAGGCACCGCAGCACCACCGTCCGCACCCGCAGACCCGGCCCCGGG
>NZ_JBEXSW010000040.1:35920-85987 GCF_040613775.1 Streptomyces sp. NPDC006208
GGCGGCACCACCTCGACGGCCTGACCGCTCCCGTCGCGGCACACGACGACAGGCACCGCAGCACCACCGTCCGCACCCGCAGACCCGGCCCCGGGCGGCACCACCTCGACGGCCTGACCGCTCCCGTCGCGGCACACGACGACAGGCACCGCAGCACCACCGTCCGCACCCGCAGACCCGGCCCCGGGCACCACCTCTGCGGCCTGACCGCTCCCCTCGGAGGACAGCACCGCAGCACCACCGTCCGCAGACCCCACCGACCCACCCTCCGCACCCGCAGACCCGGCCCCGTGCACCACCTCGACGGCCTGACCGCTCCCCTCGGAGGACAGCACCACAGGCACCGGTCCGGTGGTGTGATGCGTTCCGTCAGGGAACGCGGCGACAGGCTCCGCAGCACCGCCGCCCGCGCCACGCGGCGCACCGCCGCCCGTCACCGCGGGGACGCAGCCGGAGGCAGCGCCGGGCAACGGCGACAACACGGCCGCACCCCGCGCATCAGCGCTGATGCGCGACTCGTCGCCCGTGGCGGCCACCGCGTCCTCGACGGCGCCGGCACGGGCCGCTGCCCCGTCGAGCGGCACGATGCCGGCCGCGCCGATGTGCTGCGCCCGCCGGACGGCGGGAGCGCCGTCCTGCCGGGCCGGGGCGGCAGCTCGGCCCGGCAACCGCCTGCCGCTTGCCGCGGCGTGCCCGTCCCTGACATGTCCGGCCGTCGCTCCCGGCGCTCCGTCGGCATGGCCCGACTGCCGGGGTACCGGGTGAACGGCCTCCTCCGGCGATGCCGCCCCGGTCATCTTCCGGCCTCCGTGGCGTTGGCACCCTCGTGGACAGAGGTCGCGTCGTGGGCCGGGACGGCGTCATGGGCCGTGAGGAAGGCCGCGACCGAACGGTGCCAGTCGAAGAGCTCTGCCCGCGCCCGGGCCGCCTCACGGCGGGAGGCTTCCGGGCGCGCCAGAAGATCCTGGACCGCCGTGGCGAAGTCCTCGCCCGTGTCCGCCGCAGCCGCGCCCGCATCTCCCACGACCTCCGGGAGTGCGGAGGATGCACTCGCGACGACCGGAGTGCCGCAGGCCAGAGCCTCCAGGGCGGACAGGCCAAACGTTTCGGCCGGGCCCGGGGCCAGGCACAGGTCCGCCGCCGCCTGGAGGTCGGCGACCCTCTCGCGGTCCGCGACATGTCCGAGGAACTCGACAGGCAGCTGTTCCGCCTTCGCCCTGCGTATCAACGAGCCCTTCAGGGGCCCGTCACCCGCGACGACCAGCGTCGCCCGCACTCCGCGCTCGCGCAGCGCGGCGAGCGCGTCAAGGGCGGTGCCGGGCCGCTTCTCGACCGACAGCCGGGAGCAGAGCAGCAGGAGCACCTCGGCCCCTGCCGCGTGCCGCGCACGCAGAGCGGTGCTGCGCCGGCCGGGCCGGCAGCGCTCCAGGTCGACCCCGAGCGGCGCCCGCACGACGTTGCGCGCCCCGATCCGTACGAACTCGCGCTCCGCCCATTCCGTTGTGCACACGATGCGCGAATACGCCCATGCGCTGCGCCGGTTGAGCCGGTCCGCGGCCCTCGCCGCGGCCGACTCGGACAGCCCCCAGGTGCGCAGCACGCCGTCGGCGGTCTCGTGCGACACCATGACCGAGGGGATCCGGCGGCGACGCGCCCATTCGCCGGTCCACCGAAGGGTGGTGCGGTCGGAGACCTCGAGCCGGTCGGGGGCGAGCTCCTCCAGCAGGTGACGCAGGCGCCGTCGGCCGGCGAGCACCCGGTAGCCGCCGGTGCCGGGCAGTTCGGGCCCCGGCAGGGTGATGATCCGCCCCTGGAAGGTCGTGCGCTCGCTCTCGGTCTCCCCCGGCACGACGAGCACGGGCTCGTGACCGGCCGCCAGATAGCCGCGGCCGAGCTCGCCGAGCGCGGTGCGCAGCCCGCCGGAGGAAGGGGTGACGAAGTTCGCCAGCCGGACGATACGGAGCCCGTTCCCGCCGCTCATGCCGCCACCGCCGTGCGCGCGCCGAGTACGTCGGCATAGTGGTCGAGCAGCATGTCCCCGACGGCGGCCCAGGTCCGGCCTTCCACGGCAAGGCGCCCGGCCTGTCCGTAGGCCTCCCGCAGCGCCGGGGAGGCCGCGAGGTGGGCGACGGCGGCCGTGACCGAGTCCACGTCGTGCGGCCGCACCAGCAGCCCGGTGCGGCCGTGGTCGACGAGGTCGAGCGGGCCGCCGGCCGCGGGTGCGATCACCGGTACCCCGCTCGCCATGGCCTCCTGGACGGTCTGGCAGAAGGTCTCGTACGGGCCGGTGTGCGCGAACACGTCCAGCGAGGCGAAGATCCGGGCGAGGTCGTCGCCGGTGCGGCGCCCGAGGAAGACCGCGCCGGGCAGGCCGCTGCGCAGGGACGGCTCACTCGGCCCGTCGCCGACGACCACGACCCGTACACCGGGCAGTGAGCACACTCCGGCGAGGTTCTCGACCTGCTTCTCGGGGGCGAGCCGGCCGACGTAGCCGACGATCAGCTCACCGCCCGGCGCGAGTTCGCGGCGCAGCGCCTCGTCGCGCAGCTCGGGCCTGAAACGCGTGGTCTCCACGCCGCGCGGCCACAGCCGGACCCGCTCGACCCGGTGCTCCTCCAGGTCGCGCAGCGCGGCGGAGGAGGGTGCGAGCGTGCGGTCGGCGGCGCCGTGCACGGCGCGGATCCGGCGCCACGCTGCGCCTTCTCCGGCGCCGACGTAGGTGCGGGCGTAGCCGGCCAGATCCGTCTGGTAGACGGCGACGGCCGGCAGGCCGAGCTTGGCGGCGGCGGCCATCCCGCGCACCCCGAGGACGAAGGGGCTGGCGAGGTGGACGATGTCGGCCCGGTGGGCGGTGATCGCCGCGGCCACCCTGCGGCTGGGCAGGGCCACCCGTACTTGGGGATAGCCGGGAAGGGGAAGGGAGGGAATCCGCACCACCGGGCAGGGTGCGCCCGGGTCGGCGGCGTCGGCCCCGGCCGCTGCCGGGGCTATGACGAGCGGTTCATGACCGCGTGCGGCGAGATGCCGTGCGGTCTGCAGGGCGCAGTGCGCCACACCATTGACGTCTGGCGGAAAGGATTCGGTGACGATGACGACACGCATACTCGTGTTGTCCTCGGGCCCGGGGTGGCTGGCCCAACGTGGATCTTTCCGGACGGGGAACGTCCCATGAGCGTTTGTGGGCGGCGGCCTGCCCACGCGTCGGATGATCAGGCCGCCGTCACGCCGTCCGCACGCGGGGATCACATGGCGGTCATGTCCGGGCCGATTCTGCTCCGCACGGCCGTCTGTACCTCGGCCTCTTCGGCGGGGTCCGCGGCCAGTCGCCGCAGTCGCTCGGCCACGCGCACATCACCGGTCTCGGCGTGCAGCGCGGCGACTTCCCTGGTGGTCTCCTCGCAGTCCCACAGGCATTCGACGGCGAAGCCGGTGGCGAAGGAGGCGTCGGTGGCGGCCAGCGCCCGGGCCGCGCGTCCGCGCAGCTGCGAGGAGGCGGTCTCCCGGTACACATGGCGCAGTACTGGGGCGGCGCAGGCGATGCCGAGGCGTCCGGCGCCGTCGACGAGGGAACACAGCAGGGGCGCGTCGGGCCCGTCGGCGCGTACGGTCTCGCGCAGCGCGCCGAGAACGAGCGCCGCGTCACTCGCGCCGCCGCGGCAGGCCAGCACTCCGGCTGCGGACGCTCCGAGGGCGTCCGGGCGGTGCACCCAGCCACGGGCACGGTCGACGGCTTCCTCGCCGCACATCCGCTCGAACGCGGCCACGGCGGCTTCGGCGACGGTACTCGAAGCGGTGCTCGCGGCGGCCTCGATCAGATCCAGGACGACGGGATCGCGTGACTCGGCGAGATAGTGCAGGGCGGCACAGCGAGCGCCCTCCGGGCCGCTGAGGGCGGCTTCGAGGATGGCGGGCCGGTCCTCGGGACCGGCCACGGCCGACAGGCAGCGGGCGGCCGGCACATGGAGCACGCTGCCGCGCTCGAGGCCCTGCTGCGCCCACTCGAAGACGGCCTCGACGCTCCAGCCGGGGCGGGGGCCGGACGGCCGCATCTGCCGCTGCCACCGGTCGAAGGAGCCCGCTTCCCGGGCGGCGCGGATGCGCGCACCGATGGTCTCGCGGGGGTCTTCGGCCCACAGCCGCCACGGCCGGGGCTCGAAGGCGTCCCGTACGGCGGAGGCCAGTTCGGCGTCCCCCTCGGGCGTGGCGGGGAATCTGGCGAGGATCGGGGCGGCGAGCGCGCGCAGGCCTGCGTCGTTGTCGCGCAGTGCGAGCTCGTCGAGTGCCCAGGCCCAGTTGGCGCCGCTCGCGGCGTAGCGCCGCAGCAGGGCCAGCGCGTCACCGCGGCCGTAGGAGGCAAGGTGTCCGAGCACCGCGAGCGCGAGACCGGTCCTGGCCTCGTCGGTATCGAGGTGGTCGTCGATGTCGTTCAGGTGCCGCTCGATCTCCTCGAGGGAGCCGTGGAGGTCGAGGTAGAGGCGCGCGTAGTAGAGGGAGCGGTTCTCGACCTGCCAGTCGTGGCGGGGGTCGTTGAGCACGCAGTGGTTGAGGGCTGCGAGAGCTTCCGCCCGCGGCGCCGCGAGTGCGTGCAGAGTGCCGTCACCGCGGCCCCTCTGCAGCAGGCCGAGCAGGGTGCCGCTCGGCGCTATGACTGGATCGAACATGGAAAGTGCCTCACATCAAGCTGTCGACGCGACCGGGGGATGACATGCCTAGGCCACGCAGCAGCATGTGGGGCCGCCTGTCGTCGTCTGCGTCTTCCGCTTGGTGTGAACCATCTTCCTCTGCCTCTCCTCGGTGGCCCCAGGGGAACTCCCGGCTGACGTCCGGGACAGGGCTCGACGTCATGATGACCCACCCATTTCGCCACCGCGACCACATTTACGACGAGCCATAGGTGGCTGCTCAGCAGCAGGTCACAAGCTGATCAGCACTCGCTGCGCGCGCCGGTGGCGCGCGTTCCGCTTGGACTCAGCGACCGTCGAACAGCTCCAGTAGGTCGGTCTTCCCGAACATCCGCGCGGTATCCGCCGCGGACGGTGTGCCCGCCTGCGGATCGGCACCGCCGTCCAGCAGAGCGCGGATGACGTCTCCCTCCCCCTTGAACACCGCACCGGCCAGCGGGGTCTGGCCGCGATCGTTGGCCCGGTCCGGCTCGGCGCCCCGTGCCAGTAGGGCCTCCACCGCGGCGGCGTGTCCGTGGTAGGCAGCGAGCATGACAAGGGTGTCGCCCCTGTCGTTGGTGAGGTTGGCCGGGACGCCCGCGTCGAGGTACGCGGCGAGTGTCTCGGTCTCCCCCTGCCGCGCGAGGTCGAAGACCTTGGTCGCGAGTTCGATCACTTCGGAGTCCGGGACCTCACTCATCGTTCGGACCGCCTTTCACGACGTTGACCTGGGACGCGCGACAAGGGCAGCCGCACGAGTGAACCGACAGGGTACTGCCGCCCGGCCCGCGTGAGGGGGCCACCGCGACGAAGGGACCACACCGGGGCGGGAGCGCTGCGGGCACTGTGCCGCGCCACTGCACCGCGTGCCCGCCGATCAATGACCGGCCGTCCGCCAGCGCAGTGAAAACTCGGGATTTTCACCCATTTGCAGCTTTTGTCACATAGATACCACCCGTAAGCATGGAAGAACTCATGGTGTCTGTCCCCTCAACCAGGAGAAAGCTCATGATTCTGTCCATGTCAGGCGTCGTACTGCTCGGCATCATCGTCTTCCTCTTCTTCAGGAAGGACGGCCTGAAGGCTTCGCACGCCACCGTCTCCGCGCTCTTCGGCTTCTTCCTCTCGAGCACCGCAATCGCGCCGAGCATCACGGCAGGCACGACGAGCCTCGCCGGACTGCTGGGCGGGATCAAGTTCTGACAGCCCCCGACCCCGTCAGCTCAGCACCTTCAGGAGACAGATGTGGCCCGGCGACCACTCCCCCGCATTCTGAGCAGTGGCAGCGCACAGATCACGCGAAGCCGCGAGATCGCGCGCACGGCCGCCGAAAGCGCCACAGACGTGCTCCACCCGCTGATCACGGTCACCCGTGGTCTGCGGAAACTGGCCGTCCTGGCCCGCCACAAGTGGGCCGGTACCCCCAAGGAACGGCGTGGTCCCGCGCTGTTCGCCGTGGCGGCCGCTGTCCTCGCGGTCGCGCTCATCCCGTACGGGCCGCTGCTGGCCCTGATCACGGTGATGGGCGCGGCCGCCTGGAAGGGACGAGTACGGACTCCGGTCAGAACGGGTCCGGACAAGGCGGAGGCGGGGCGGCTCCAGGCCGTGTACGAGGCCCTGGTGCCGTACTTCTCGGTTCCCGAGGACCCCGCCCCGCTCTACGGCCACGGCGGTGAGTGGACCAATGCCTTCAGCGACTTCGAGTTCGACGGCGACGGGCGGATCAGCAGGCTGCGCGTGAAGTATCCCGCGTACTTCACCGACAGCGAGGCCGCCTCCCGGGCCCGGATCGAGCAGCTGCTGCATGCCAAGTCCGGGCGCGGCCGCGAGTACCGCTTCAGCTGGGACGAGGAAGGCAACCAGCTGCTGATGAGCGTGCTGCCCGCGCTGTCCACCTCCATCGCCGCCCAGCGCTTCGTCACCGTGCCCGGCGAGACCGTGCTGGGGTTCACCGACGCCGACGCGGTGCAGCGCACCGTGCCGGTGACCCGGGGCGAGGAGACGGAGCTCGCGCCGCCGGTCGTCTGGCGCACCGGGCCCCGCTCCACAGAGCCCCATCTGCTGGTGGTCGGCGAGCCCGGCAGCGGTACCACGACACTGCTCCGCTCGATCGCGCTGCAGGCACTCCAGCACGGAGAGGTGCTGATCGTGGAGGGCAGCGGGACAGGCGAATACGCGTGCCTGACCGGCCGCGCGGGCGTCCTCGCCGTCGAGTGCGGTCTCACGGGGGCGCTCACCGGCCTGGAGTGGGCGGCGAACGAGACCGAGCGGCGGCTGATCGCGTCGAACCGCGCGCGCCAGGCCGGGCACCCCGCTCCCGACGACACCAAGCGTCCGTTGTGGATCCTCATGGACCGGCCCAGCGTGTTCGGACACCTGGCCGCGGCCGACGGGCGCACCGACCCCCAGGAACTGCTCCAGGTCCCCCTGCGGCACGGGCGGGCGGCGCAGGTGACGGTGGTGGTGGCGGAGCAGTTCGACAGCATGGACTGCCTGACCGAGACCGTGCGGACCCACACCCGGGCGCGGGTCGTGCTCGGGCCCGCCGACTTCGACCAGGTCGCCGCGGTCCTCGGCGTCCAGCCGCGTACGACGCCGACCGCGGACGTGCCGCCCGGACGCGGGTACGCACGGCTCGGCACCGGCCCGGTCCTGCGGCTCCAGGTCCCGGCGACGCCGGACCCGTTCGACGAGGGCTCGAGCGAGGCGCACCGTCAGGCGGTCCTGGCGTTGCTCCCGGAGCACCCGGAGCTCGAGCTGCCGGAGCACCCGGAGCCGGCCACGGCGCCCCAGGTCGCCGCACCGGTCCCGGCGGAGGGCTGACCCCCCGGTGGGGCCGCCGCCGGCTCCGCCGGGCCTGTTCCGTGCGCATCCCCAGGGGCGACTCGGTCACAGACGAGCGAGGGCGGTCACGCCACGAACGTGCGCGGTGCCTCCGTGCCGGTCGACGCCCCCGTTTCCACCAGCCGTGCCGCGGCGGCCAGGCGGACCGCCGCCTCCTCGGCGACCGGGCCGCCGACCGTGAAGGGCAGCCGCACATAGCCCTCGAACGCGCCGTCGACGCCGAAGCGCGGCCCCGAGGGGACCCGGACGCCCACCCGCTCGCCGACCTCGGCGAGGCGTGAACCGGACAGCCCGCCCGTACGGACCCAGAGGGTCAGACCTCCGTGGGGGACCTCGAACTCCCACCCCGGGAGCTCCCTGTGCAGCGCGCCGACGAGCGCGTCACGGTTCTCACGGGCCTGTTCGCGCCGCAGGGAGACTGCTTCCTCCCAGCCTCCCGTGCTCATCAGCCAGTTGACGGCGAGCTGTTCGAGGACGGGCGTGCCGAGGTCGGCGTAGGCACGCGCCGCGACCAGGGAGCGGATCACGTCGGGGGCCGCACGCACCCAGCCGATGCGCATGCCCGCCCAGAACGCCTTGCTGGCGGAGCCGACGGTGAGGACCGTCGAGCCGGCCGGGTCGAAGGCGCAGACAGGACGGGGCATGTCCACATCGAGGTCGAGACGGAGCTCGGACATCGTCTCGTCGACGACGAGGACGGTTCCGGCCGAGCGGGCCGCGTCGACCAGGGCGCGGCGCTGGTCCTCGTCGGCGAGGGCGCCGGTGGGGTTGTGGAAGTCGGCGACGACATAGGCGAGCCGGGGCGCGGCGTCCCGCAGGACCTGGCGCCAGCGGCTCATGTCCCAGCCGGTCAGCCCCTCGGCCATGGCCACGGGCACCAGGCGCGCACCGGCCTCACGCATCAGCTGAAGGATGTTGGCGTAGGAGGGGGACTCCACCGCGATGCGCTCACCGCGTCCGGCGAACAGATGGCAGATGGCGTCGATCGCGCCCATCGCCCCGGTGGTGACCATGATCTGCTCGGGCATGGTCGGGATGCCGCGCTCGGTGTACCGGTCGGCGAGCATCTGGCGCAGGGCGGGCAGACCGGCCGGGTAGTCACCGTGGGTGTGGGCGTACGGGGGCAGTTCCTCGAGAGCGCCCTGGACGGCCCGGGTCAGCCAGGGCTCGGGCGCGGGCAGCGCGGCACAGCCGAGGTCGATCATGGACCCGAGCGACTCGGGCGGCAGCGGTTCGAGGCCGCGGGCGGGCAGGGGGTTGCCCGCAGGGACGGCGGTCCAGCTGCCCGCCCCTCGGCGGGACTCCAGAAAGCCCTCGGCGCGCAGCGCCTCGTACGCCGCGGCCACGGTCGTACGGCTGACGGACATCGACAGGGCGAGCTCGCGCTCGGCGGGGAGCCGGGCGGCGACCGGCACCCTGCCTTCGAGGACGAGAAGCCGGATGCCGTCGGCGAGCGCCCGGTAGGCGGGCGGCTTGCGGGTGCCGGGTCCGGCGGGGCGCGGCTGCTGCGCGGTGAGCTGCCTGGCGAGCTGGGCTGCGCCCACGGCCGAGGTCCACTGTGACATGAAAGTCAGTCCACCTTCCTCGAATTGGCCATGGTTGACATTCATTCCGTAGCCACAGAGTGTCATGCATCAGTCCACCATCACCACTCAGGGGGCAACATCGTGTCCGCGCACCTCACCCGCCGACTCGTGCAGCTGTACGGAGGCCTCGCGCTGTACGGAGCGAGTTCGGCGCTTCTCGTACGCGGCGGGCTCGGCCTGGAGCCATGGGGCGTGCTGCATCAGGGGCTGGCGGAGCGGACCGGGCTGACGATCGGCACGGTGTCGATCATCGTCGGCGCACTGGTGCTCCTGGCATGGATCCCGATCAGGGAACGGCCGGGTCTCGGCACCATCTCCAATGTGTTCGCGGTCGGCCTGGGGATCGACGCCACCTTGGCGCTGATGCCGGACGTGCACGGGCTCGGGATGCAGATCGCAGTGCTGGCGGCGGGCATCGTGCTGAACGGCGTGGCGACGGGTCTGTACATCTCGGCGCGGTTCGGGGCCGGGCCGCGCGACGGACTGATGACGGGTCTGCACCGGTTCACGGGCCGCTCGATCCGGCTCGTGCGTACCGGCATCGAGGTCGCGGTCGTCGCGGCGGGCTGGGCGCTGGGCGGCACCGTGGGCCTGGGCACGGTGGCATACGCGCTGGCCATCGGGCCGCTCGCGCAGCTGTTCCTGCGGCTTTTCGCCATCCCCGGGATGGACGGCGGCAGCACGGTCGTGGCCGTCGGGTCACCCGAACAGGCGATACTGCGGAAGTGACTCGCGTACGCCACCCCTATCTCGACCATCCGGCCACCCTCGCCTTCGCCCACCGCGGCGGGGCGGCGGACGGCCTGGAGAACACCGCGGCCGCGTTCCGGCGGGCCGCCGATGCCGGTTACCGCTACTTCGAGACCGATGTGCACACCACCTCGGACGGCCGGCTGGTGGCGTTCCACGACGCCACCCTGGACCGGGTCACCGATGCGCGGGGGCACATAGCGGCGCTGCCGTGGAGCGAGGTCCAGCAGGCCAGGGTCGGGGGCACGGAACCGCTGTCGCTGTTCGAGGAACTGCTGGAGGAGTTCCCGAAGGCCCGCTGGAACGTGGACGTCAAGGTCGAGTCCGCGCTGATTCCGCTCGTCGATCTGATACGCCGCACCGACGCCTGGGACCGGGTGTGCGTCGGCTCGTTCTCGGAGAGCCGGGTCACCCGGGCGATGCGGCTCGCGGGCCCGCGGCTGGCCACCTCCTACGGGGTGCGCGGCGTGCTCGCGCTGCGGCTGCGCTCGTACGGGATCCCGGCGGCGCTGCGCAGCGGCGCGGTGTGCGCCCAGGTGCCGGAGACCCAGAGCGGCATCCGCGTGGTGGACCGGCGGTTCGTACGGGCGGCCCACGAAAGGGGCCTCCAGGTCCATGTCTGGACGGTCAACGAAGCCGATCGAATGGCCGCGCTCCTGGACCTTGGCGTCGATGGCATCATGACCGATCATCTGGAGACACTGCGCACGGTACTTTCCGACCGGGGAGTGTGGGTCTGACCCCGAACGCGCCTGCAACGGGGACGAGCGAGGGGGCGCGATGACGGCCGGGACCACGGACCGCACCGACGGGACGGATGAGCGCAGACGCGAGCAACGCGGCTGGTATTTCTACGACTTCGCGTGCTCGGTGTACTCGACGAGCGTCCTGACCGTATTCCTCGGGCCCTATCTGACGGCGGTGGCGAAAGCCGCGGCGGACGCCGACGGGTTCGTGCATCCGCTGGGTGTGCCGGTGCGGGCGGGTTCCCTCTTCGCGTATGCGGTGTCCGCGTCGGTTCTGATCGCGGTGCTGGTGATGCCGCTCGTGGGTGCCGTGGCGGACCGTACGGGCCGCAAGAAGCCGCTGCTGGCCGTCGCGGCGTATCTGGGAGCGACGGCCACGACCGGGATGTTCTTCCTGGACGGCGACCGGTACGTGCTGGGCGCGTTCCTGCTGATCGTCGCCAATGCGTCGCTGTCGGTCTCGATGGTCCTCTACAACGCCTATCTGCCGCAGATCTCCGAACCTGACGAGCGCGACGCGGTGTCGTCGCGAGGCTGGGCCTTCGGCTACACCTCGGGCGCTCTGGTGCTCGTACTGAATCTGATCGTCTACTCGGGCCACGACACCTTCGGGCTCTCCGAGGGCGACGCGGTACGGATCTGTCTCGCCTCCGCCGGCCTGTGGTGGGGCGCCTTCACCCTGGTGCCGCTGCGCCGGCTGCGGGACCGCCACGTCGCGCCGGCCGGCGAGGGCACGGTCGGATCGGGCTGGCGCCAGCTGATGGCGACCCTGCGGGACATGCGCCGCCATCCGCTCACGCTGTCGTTCCTGCTGGCGTATCTCGTCTACAACGACGGGGTGCAGACCGTGATCTCACAGGCCTCGGTCTACGGTTCCGAGGAACTGGGCCTCGACCAGACGACGCTGATCACGGCGGTGCTGCTGGTCCAGGTGCTGGCGGTGGCGGGTGCGCTGGGGATGGGCCGGCTGGCACGGACGTACGGCGCCAAGCGGACGATCCTCGGTTCGCTGGGCGTCTGGACCCTGATCCTGGCCGCCGGCTACTTCCTGCCCGCGCATGCTCCGGTCTGGTTCTACGTACTGGCGGCCGCGATCGGACTGGTACTGGGCGGGAGCCAGGCGCTCTCGCGTTCGCTGTTCTCACATCTGGTGCCGCGTGGCAAGGAGGCGGAGTACTTCTCGGCCTACGAGATGAGCGACCGGGGGCTCAGCTGGCTCGGCCCGCTGGTGTTCGGCCTCGCGTTTCAGATGACGGGCAGCTACCGGGACGCCATCATCTCCTTGGTGATCTTCTTCGCGCTCGGATTCGTGCTGCTCGCGCGGGTTCCGGTGCGCCGCGCGGTGGCTGCCGCGGGCAACCCGGTACCGGAGCGGATTTAGACGTTGAAGTGAAAGGCCGGTAGTGTACGCCTTTGGCCTGCCAGGCGGACCGTTACTGCGTGCGGAAGAAGTGAAATCACTGGGTGACACTTTCTGTCAGATGTGACAAACCGGGCACTGGTGGGTACCCCAAGCAATGGGAAAGCAGCGGCACGACGGGCGACGCATGACCCGGAACGGGAATCTTTACCGCCGACCGGACGTTGACCGGATGACGACGACAGCGACACCTGTCCTGTGGGCGACAAGCCCGGGAGGCACGATTCATGAGTGAGCGAGCTCTCCGCGGCACGCGACTTGTGGTTACCAGCTACGAGACGGACCGCGGCATCGATCTGGCCCCGCGCCAGGCGGTGGAGTACGCATGCCAGAACGGACATCGATTTGAGATGCCGTTCTCGGTCGAGGCGGAGATTCCGCCGGAGTGGGAGTGCAAGGCGTGTGGCGCCCAGGCACTCCTCGTTGACGGGGATGGCCCCGAAGAGAAGAAGGGCAAGCCGGCGCGTACGCACTGGGACATGCTCATGGAGCGGCGTACCCGCGAGGAACTCGAGGAGGTGCTGGCCGAAAGGCTGGCGGTCCTGCGCTCCGGCGCCATGAACATCGCTGTGCACCCGCGTGACAGCAGGAAGTCCGCCTGATCGCACAGCTACAGCTGCAGAGCTGAACACAGAGCCGTGGGCTGCGACACACCGAGTGTGGTCGCAGCCCGCGGCTTTTGTGTGCCCGCGTGGGTGTTCCAGAGGTGAGGTGCCCACCGGCCCGGACGCACCGCCAGGTGCGGTCCGCCGCATGCCGGGCGGGCACCGCGGCAACCGCGCGCGCACCCGGGGCGGGCCCGTAAGCGGTGAGGTCACCCATGGCCGATCGGCCGGACCCGGCACCTGACGGCGCGGCCCCGCCGGTCGGATTCCGCCGCTCGCTCGGCCCCGTACGGGCGGCCGCCGCGGGCGTGGGCGTCCACAGCGCCGACCGGCGCAGCTACCCAGGTGGACCGGCGGCGGATGCCCCCGGCCTGCCGCCCGGGTCGACTGCCGGCGGCGTGCGCGTCCACGGCGCCGACCGGACGCAGCACCTGCCCAGGCGGACCCGGCCTGCTCGCCGCCCGCGGCATGTGTCCACGGCCGGCCGGACACAGCACACCTGCCCGGGCGGACCCGGCCTGCTCGCCGCCCGCGGCATGTGTCCACGGCCGACCGGACGCAGCACCTGCCCGGGCGGACCCGGCCTGCTCGCCGCCCGCGGCATGTGCCAGGGCCGATCGGACGCAGCCCCGCCGACCGATGCCCCGGGCCGCCGCCCGGCGGCCGCCGGCGGCGTGCGCGTCCACAGCGCCGACCGGACGCAGCACACCTGCCCAGGCGGATCGGCGGCGGATGCCGCCGTTCGGTCCCGCGGATGTGCCCTCGCGGTCCGCCGCGCCCGTGCGGTCAGGGCGTCAGCGGCGGCCTCGGGCCCTGCTCCTCGTGGCGGCTCGCGGCCGCTTCCTCGTTCCTGATGACCTCGCCCTGGACGATCTTGCCGTCCGGCCGGTGGATCCTCGCCTGCTGGAAGACATCGCCGAAGCCGCCGGGCGATGCGGCGCTCATCCGGCGGTCCAGCGACTTCTCCGTGTATCGCCCGAGGCGGGCACGGACCGGCTTCAGCAGCAGGAGCAGCCCCACCGCGTCAGAGATCAGGCCGGGCAGCATCAGCAGCAGTCCGCCGAGCATCAGAAAGCCGTTGCCCTCGCTGCGGGCCGGGGTGGCCGACGTGGGCGAGGCCTGGCCGGTCTGCTGCTGGAGTGTCTCGGTGAGGCTGGTGAACGCACGGCGTCCGGCCCCCTTGATCACCACGGCCCCGAGCACTCCGGCGCCGACCAGCAGGGCGAGGACGGTGAGTCCACCGGCCACGTCTGCCACGACGGTCAGCAGCCAGATTTCCAGGACCAGCCAGGCGGCGATGCCGAGCGGCAGGAAGGTGCGGGCGCGAGAGCGCCTGGGGACTGTACGGGGCGGTGTGCCGGTCGTCATGCCCCCAGTGTGCCTGGGCGGCCGGCCGATCGGCGTAAGCGGGTGATCAGGAAGATCGCGGAGAGCGGGAATCCGGTGATCCTGACAGGAATTTGCGGCCCAGCAGCCGGTTCGCCCGATCCCCCACTCCCCACGCGGTGACCCGCCACAGGGCTTCCACAACGATGTCCCGGCTCATCTTGGAGTCGCCGAGTTCGCGTTCGACGAAGGTGATGGGTACCTCGACGACGTGGTAGCCGGCGGCCACCGCGCGGCGGGCCAGGTCGACCTGGAAGCAGTACCCCTGGGAGGCCACCTCCGTGAGGCCGAGCCCCTGGAGGGTCTCGGCGCGGAAGGCCCGGAAGCCTCCGGTGACGTCCCGGATGGGCACACCGAGCAGCAGGCGGGAGTAGGTGCTGCCGCCGCGGGAGAGGAACTCGCGATGCTTGGGCCAGTTGACGACCCGGCCGCCCGGAACCCAGCGGGAGCCGAGGACGAGGTCGGCGCCCTTGAGCGCGGTCAGCAGCCGGGGCAGTTCTTCGGGCTGGTGGGAGCCGTCGGCGTCCATCTCGACCAGAACGCCGTAGCCGCGCTCGATGCCCCAGGCGAAGCCCGCGAGGTAGGCCGCCCCGAGCCCCTCCTTGCCCTTGCGGTGCAGTACGTGCACCTGCTCGTCCTGGACCGCAATCTCGTCGGCGAACTTGCCCGTCCCGTCGGGGCTGTTGTCATCGGCGACGAGCACGTCGGCATCGGGCACAGCGGCGCGCACCCGGGAGACGATCGCCTGGATGTTCTCGGCCTCGTTGTAGGTCGGGATGATCACCAGGGCCTTGCCGAGCGGGCCGTATCGCCGCTCCTGGACTCCGCCACGGGGAACCCCACCACCGTCGTTCACTGCTGCCCCTTCGGTCCGTGCACAGAGCCCCACCATAGCGAGCGTGTCGAGAGCGTCTGCGTCGGCACGGACCGGAGGCGGACTCCCTGGCCGGGCGGCGGAACGCAGAGGACCGACGGCGGCCTTGGGGGCGGTGCGGCAGGGTGCGGCAGCGGATCGGACCCGGCGTCCTTCGGGCCGACCTGGCGCCCGCTGGCTGCGGGTCGACCGAGAGCCGTTGTCTACTGAACGCCGGGCCCTACCCGGGTCACACCTGCCGCACGGCTGAAACCTTCCCTCTGCCCCCGAGGCGCGAGCACTGGACCTGGCTCCCAGTGGTGGTGCGCCGGTGCGGCACACCACCCCATGGCCCAGCGGCGGTCGACGACTGCGTGGAATGTCTGCCGGACGGACGTCCTGTGGTGGACTCGGCCGAACCTACCGGCCGGTGGGCGCTCGCTGTCAACAGTCGCCCGAGCAGCGAGGATTAGTCGAACGACCAGGTCAGCGACGAAGATCCGCAGGTCGCGGCGGAGCTCGGCGCGCACCGGCGCGTGGTGCGGAATGTCCGTACGTCACCCGTTCGGCGTTGCGAAGACGGTGCGCCCGCGGACCACTGTTCGCAGACAGACGGGCAGCTCGGTCCCGGGAGTGAGATCGGGCAGGCCAGGGGTGCCGGAGCGGGGGTCGGTGGACCAGCGTGCGACCCGGTCGTCGGGCGCCTGCACCACCAGTTCGTCGGTGCGCCAGACCGCATAGTCGGCCGGTGCTCCGGGCACGAGCACCCCGGCGTCGTCACGGCCGACGGCGCGCCAGCCGCCCCGGGTGTGGGCGGTGAAAGCGGCCCGCGCCGACACCCGGTGCTCGGGTGTGCGGTGGAACGCGGCCGCACGGACGGTGCCCCACGGGTCGAGCGGAGTCACGGGACTGTCCGAGCCGAAAGCCAGAGGAACGCCGGCCCGCAGAAGCGCCGCGTACGGGTTCAGGGTGCGGGCCCGCGCGGCGCCGAGGCGCTCGGCGTACATGCCCGCCTCCCCGCCCCAGGCGGCGTCGAAGGCGGGTTGCACAGAGGCGGTGAGGCCGAACTCCACGAAGGCGGCGATGGTTTCGGGCGTGAGCATTTCGGCGTGCTCGACCCGGTGTCGGGCAGCGCGGACGCGGGACAGGCCGAGCTTTTCGGCGGCGGCCTTCATCCCCTCGGCCACGGAGGTGACCGCCGCGTCGCCGATCGCATGGAAGCCCGCCTGGAGCCCGGCCTCGGTACAGGCGATGACATGCTCCGCGACGGCCGCCGCGTCGAGACGGGCTGTGCCGTTGTGTGCCGCGTCGGCATACGGCTCGTGGAGGCAGGCCGTGTGCGAGCCGAGTGAACCGTCGACGAAGAGGTCCCCTGCCGCCCCCAGGGCCCCCAGGGCCCGCGCACGCTCGACGTCCAGGTCGGCCCAGTAGCCGACGACCCGCGGACCCGGCTCGTCGGCCGCCAGCCTCAGCAGGCCGGTGAAATCGTCCTCGGAGGAGATGTCGGGCCCGCCGCACTCATGGACGGTTCCGACGCCGAGCGAGGCGGCGTGGCGCAGCGCGGCGCGCTGTGCCTCGGTGCGCTGCAGCGGGGAGAGCCCGCCATAGGCGGCCGCACGCACGGCGTGGTGGGCGTCGCCCGTGAGCGGCTCGCCGTCCCGGAAGCCGGTCATCGACCGGATGCCGGGCACCAGATCCAGCAGGGCCGTGGTGACGACGGCGGAGTGGACGTCGATGCGGGTCAGGTAGAGCGGCCGCCCGCCGGTGGCTTCGTCGAGGTCGGCGCGGCGCGGCGGCTGCCGCTCGGGCCAGCGGGAGGCGTCCCAGCCGTGGCCGATCAGCACCCGGTCACCGGGGCGGGCCGCCGCGTACTCCCGTACGAGAGCGGCCGCCTCGGCGAGCGAGGCGGCGCCGGACAGATCGAGGCCGGTGAGGGCCAGTCCGGTCGCCGTGGTGTGGACATGCGCGTCCGTGAAGGCCGGGGTGACCAGGGCGCCTCCCAGGTCGATCACCTCGTCGACCCCGGCGGCGAAGGCGTCGGCCGCGCCTTCGGATCCCACCCAGGCGACATGTCCCTTCTCGACGACCATCGCGGTGGCGAAAGGGTCGGCGGGGCTGTGGACTTCGCCGCCGCGCAGCAGCACGGTGCGGTGTTCGCTCTGGGGGGCGGTGCTCTCGGTCATGGGACCAGCCTAGATACGCGGCGGACGTGCCTCGTACGGGGTGGACAGCACGACGGTGGTGCGGGTGGACACCCCGGACAGGGAGCGGATGCGGCTCAGCAGTTCCTCCAGCTCGTGCGGGGTGGAAACGCGCACCTTGAGGATGTAGTTCTCGTCGCCGGCCACGCTGTGACAGGCCTCGATCTCGGGGACGCCGGCGAGCCGTTCGGCGATGTCGTCGGGAGCGCTGGGGTCGAAGGGTTTCACCGAGATGAACGCGGTGAGCGGCAGCCCCACCGACTCGGGGTCGACGACGGCGGCATAGCCGCGGATGACGCCCCGCTGCTCCAGGCGGCGGACGCGCTGATGCACCGCCGAGGTGGACAGGCCCGTGGCCTTGCCCAGGTCGGTGTAGCTCATCCGCCCGTCCTTGACGAGCAATTCCACGATCTGACGATCCAGCTCCTCCATGCGGTCAACTTATTGCCCCAGGTCGCTTCCGGCACAGTCTCCGAAAGCCCCGAGAGGGCACCGGCCGGGGCACCTCCCACGGCCGCAGGGCCGCAGGGGGAAGTCATGTGACGAATGCCACAGGGTTGCCGCCGGCTCCGTCGTGACCTCGCGGTTACCCACCCGGCGCGATGGGAAGTGCTTGGTGTGGTCGAGGCCACACGTGTCTGCTCGGCCCATCCGAGGGGGAGATTCTCCATGCAGAGCCTTAAGAACACCGGACGTACTGAACCGGAGCCTGTCGATCTGGCGGAACTGGCCGATATCGACGAGCTGGACGCGTACGACACCTTCGAGATGTTCCGGGTGGTCTGCCCGGACTGTGCACAGCCGATCGCGTTGCTCGCGGACGAGGACGTGCTCCCGGAGCACGCGCTGTGCCCCACGCCGTGGAACCCCTTCGGGCTGACCGTGTGCGCCGGCACCGGCCGGCCGGCCGCCGAGGCCCGGCCCGCCGATGAGTCGCTGGAACTCCAGGAGCAGGACACCGCCCTGCTGTTGACGCTTCCTCAGGGCCTCGACTGGCGGATGCAGCCCTTCTCGCACGTCGGCGGTCCGGGTTCGCGTCCCGTGAAGGTGCCGCGTATGCGGCGCGCTGCCTGATCCCGCAGCACGGTGGCCGGCCGGGGATCCGCCCTCTCCGGCCGTGCCGGGTAGCCCGTGCACTGGCGCGCGATTTCCCGCACCGGTAACCCGGTCCGGGGTGCAGCCGTTGGCCAGTCATGACCCTGGTGTACTCCACGACCGGTCAGCGTCGCCGGCGGCTGGTGATGCCGGCTCCGTCGGCCCCGCCTGCTCCCGGTCCTGCCGCACCGGCTCCGCCGGTTCCCCCACCTGCGCCTTTGCCTACGGCGCGCGCAGAATCGGTTTACCATCCGGCCGATCCGCCCATCTACCGGGAACTGCTCCAGCTCTGGGCCAGCCACGGCAGAACCCTGCCCGGGCGCCGCGACCCCGAGTGGAGCAGGCTCGCGGCGCCTGTGACGTTCACGCCCGTGTTCAGGCGGGCGGATCAGCTACGGACGGATCAGCGCGTTTCGGGCCCCGCGAGGTGACGGGCGATGACCATGCGCTGGATCTGGTTGGTGCCCTCCACGATCTGCAGCACCTTGGCCTCCCGCATATAGCGCTCGGCCGGGAAGTCCTGGGTGTAGCCGTAGCCACCCAGCACCTGGACCGCGTCGGTGGTCACGCTCATCGCCGCGTCCGTGCAGAACAGCTTGGCCATCGCGGCCTGCCGGGAGAACGGCTTGCCCGCGTCCCGCAGCCGCGCCGCGGCGAGATACAGGGCGCGCCCCGCCTCTATCCGGGTGGCCATGTCGGCGAGCATGAAGCGCAGTCCCTGGAAGTCCGCGATGGGACGGCCGAACTGCCGGCGGCCGGTGGCGTAGGCGAGTGCCTCGTCCAGGGCGGCCTGGGCGACACCGATGGCGCAGGCGGCGATCCCGAGACGGCCCGAGTCCAGCGCCGACAGAGCGATCGCGAAGCCCTGGCCCTCCTCGCCGAGGCGGCGGGAGTCGGGGACACGGACACCGTCGAAGTGGAGCTGCGCGGTGGGCGAACCCTTCATGCCCATCTTCTTCTCGGGTACCGCCGCGTTCAGGCCCGGCGCGTCGCCCGGGACCAGGAAGGCGGTGATGCCCTTCGCTCCCTCGCCCCCGGTGCGGGCCATGACCGTGCAGAAGTCGGCCACACCGCCGTGGGTGATCCACGCCTTGGTGCCGGTGATGACCCAGTCGTCGCCGTCACGGACCGCCTTGGTGCGCAGTGACGCCGCATCGGACCCCGAAGCGGGCTCGGACAGGCAGTAGGCGCCGAGCAGGCCCCCGCCGAGCATCGCGGGAAGGTGCTCGGCTTGCTGCTCCTTGGTGCCGTATCCGGCCAGGGCGTGGCAGGAGAGCGAGTGGACGCTGACACCGAGGCCGACGGTGAGCCGCGCCGCGGCGAGCTCTTCGAGCACCTGGAGGTACACCTCGTACGGCTGGTCGCCGCCGCCGTACTCGGAGTCGTACGGCAGACCCAGCAGTCCGGCGGCTGACAGCAGCGAGAAGACCTCGCGCGGAAAGTGCCCGGCGTCCTCCTCCTCGGCCGCGCGGGGGGCGATCTCCCGCTGGACGATGTCGCGGACCAGCGTGATCAGATCCCTGGCCTCCTCGGTGGGCAGTTGACGGTCCACCGGCTGCGGGGCGCGGTCGGGCATTGCGGCGCTCTCCTCCCTGTCGGGCGCTGCGGCAGGCACGCACAGGGTGTGGGCGCGCCGCCGATCTTCTGCCAGGCCGATGCTGCCCTTCCGGATCACGAAAGCGGCTGGTTGGCGGCTGTGGCGCGTTGAGTATGCCCGATCGGCGGGCGTCCGTCACGAGGTGCCCGCAGTCCTGCCGGACGGGGTGGGACTGCCATGGAAACGGAATCGGTGGTTGGTCCGCACCATTGATCGACCGGTCCGGTCCTTCGGTGCCCGCCTTGGATCCGCAAGCCCGAGGGCAACCCTGCGGCGTGGTCCCGGACAGCAGCGGCCCCGTTCGGCGAGCCACCACCCGGTCGCGCCGGCCTAGACCAGGCCGATCTGGGTGACGAGCATGGCGAGAACCATGACGAGGGTCCAGCCGAGGATGTGCTCGAGGACCTTGGGGCCGTCGCCGGGGCCACCGGTACGGGTACGGCTCTCGGCGCGGTCCATGGCGGCTGCTGCTGCGGTCGAAGTCATGGCGGTTCTCGTTCGGTCGTCCGGCTGATGGTCGCCCCCCCGGTGACCGCACCACAGTGCCAGGGATACGGCCCCCGGGCAGTGACCTGCGTCTCTGACCGGGGGCCGGCCCTTGCTCAGCGGATGCCGACGGCGGCCAGCGCCCGGCGCTGGGCGGCGGTCGGCTGGTCGGGCCAGTAGAGATAACAGACGCCACCTGTGCCGGAGACCACCTTGCCGCTCGCGTTGTAGCGCTTGGTGCGCAGCCAGATCGTCTCCCATTCGGCGCGCCGGTAGACGCGTCGCACGGCCGCGTTGCCGGGCGACGCCGGGTCGTTCGCGATCACATCGCCGTCGGCGGTGAAGCCGATCACCGCCATCAGATGCCCGGCGGTTCCGTAGCCCGCGCCCGTCAGCTCCTCCTTGAGGAAGGACTGGGACGTTATGGCCGGGATCCCTGCTCTGACCAGGTTCTCCAGGTCGGTGAGCGACGAGAGCCGGGTGACCACGGCGTTCATGTCCGGGTAGGTGGCGGCGTAGGCGGCGTTGAACGGCCAGTTGCCGCAGCCTTCGTACTGGTGGTCGAAGGTGAACCGGGCCGCGTGGCACACCTGCGGGTCCACGAAGTCCGGGTTCACCCAGGCCAGGTCCGCCGCGGAGGGCCTGCGTCCCCAGTACTCGATGATCATCTGTGAGGAGGTCGGGCTGCACCAGGCCTCGCCGCCGTTGTCGTACTCGGGGTACTGGCCGACATGCGTGTTCTGCGAGTACCGCGGCACGGGCAGTTCACGCGCCGGGCCGGCCGGGACCGATGCGGGCACCGAGAAGCGGTCCGGGACGTCGGATGCCATCGCGCCGAGCCGCCACACGGTCGGCGTGAGCTTGGTCCCGGGTTTGCGGTAGAGGGTGAGCCGCAGCTGGTAGGTCGTCAGTCTCAGCCCGCTCGCAGCGTCGTCGATCGAGAACGTGTCGGTCCAGACGGTCGCCCTGCCGTCGCTCTGGTCGTCGACCGAGGTACGGCGGATGTCCCCGTCGCCCGCGGCCCAGCGGCCCATCACGAACCACGGCGTCCGTGTGCCGTCGGAGTAGGTGCCGCCCAGCTCGACCTGGAGCCAGGTGCCGGCGGGCGTGTGGGCGTTCCAGGAGGCGATGACCTCGGTGGCGGGAACCGGCGAGCGGTGCACCGGCGAGATCCAGGCGGCGTACTCCCAGCTCGCCTTGGTGCCCGTGTGCGGGTCGGTGTATTCGGTGAGGCCTGCCGGGGCGGCGATCACCACACCGGGCCGACGGCCGGCGACGGCCTTCGTCCCGGCCGCACCGCCGGAGCGCCAGTCGGTGTAGGAGGACCAGAAGTGGTTGTCGATCAGCGGTGCGGGCGCCTTCGCCCGGCCCGAGGACGGCGGGGCGGCGGCCGCGCCGCTCAGGGAGGTCAGCGCCCCCGCACTCGCGGCTGCCGCGACGGCGGCGCCCAGGACGGTTCTGCGCGAAGTCGGTCCGGCCATGGAGCCCCCAGTCAGGTGCGCGGCAGTGGGGGCAACTATCCCCGCCCCGCAGGGACTTCTGCCAGCTCTTCCACGCCGCGTCGCGCCACCAATATTGGTCTTGTCCACTGGCGGCCTCACGCAGGGCGCAGGGGAGTGACCTGCGGCAGGACGCGGCACCCTCGTAGGGTGTCGCCATGGACGACCTCGACCGGCAGGCCGCGCGGCTGCGTTCCCTCGCCCCCTCCTGCGGGCCGGTTCGGCTGATCGCGGTGGACGGCCACGCCGGATCGGGCAAGAGCACCTTCGCCACGCGGCTCGCGGCGGCAGTCGGCGGCGGCGAACCGGCGCCGGTGGTGCATCTGGACGATCTGGCCACCCACGAGGAGCTGTTTCAGTGGACCGGCCGGATGCTCGCCGAGGTGATCGCACCGCTGTCAACGGGCCGGGCCGCGCTGTATCGCCCGTACGACTGGAATCTGCGCGCCTTCGGAGCTGCACGGCGTCTCGAGGCCTCACCGGTCGTCCTGGTGGAGGGGGTGGGGGCGGGCCGGCGGGCGCTGCGCCCTCATCTCGCGTGGCTGCTGTGGATGGAACGGGGCGCCGAGGAGTCCTGGGCCCGCGGCAGGGCGCGGGACGGCGCGGCACTGAGCGACTTCTGGGACGAGTGGACAGCGGCGGAGACGCGCCATTTCTCGACGGACCCTTCGCGCCCGTTCGCCGACACGGTGGTGCGTGAGTGCCGAGAGGGGTACGAGTGGCGCCGCGGACCTGCTGGGACTCCGCGATCGAACCGAATCATCACGTAGAGTTATGGGAAATCCCCGGACATACCGAGCAGTCGGAATTCTGGCTCAAGAGTGCCTCAACTCTGCTTGACCGACGGGGCTTACAGGTCTTACGTTCTCAATGTGCGGCTTTCGTAGCCGCCGCAGACGCGAAGCCCCCGGTTGTTCCCCCGTGATCGGGGGCTTCGTTCTGCCCTCCCCCTTCGCCTCGCAGCGCAGCAGACCCCATTCGCTCACCCTGGGTCACCGTTGCCAGGTCCTCGCGACGCCCTTAATCGCCACCCTCTGCGCGGGTACGATGCACCCCGGTGGGTCAATTCCCGTCCACGGCTTGGTGGTTGCCCACCCTGCCGAAGGGCGCCACCAGACGTGACAACACTGGTGCACGGCTTGTGGGGGGAGTGGGGGGGACCCTATGAACGTCGGCACGCAGGGCGTGCAGTCACCGGCCGACATTGCCTGGGTGCGCGGCGTGGACGCCTGCACCATGGGCGCGTACCCGCAGGCCGAGGAGGAATTCCGGACGGCTGTACGACTGGACCCCGGGATGGCCGACGCCTGGCTCGGGCTGCATGCGCTGCGCGTCGACACCACCACCGCGCTGCTGCGCATGTACCGCAACCGGGAACGGTTCGGTGAACAGCGGGCCCGTCACCGCCGCACCCTCAACTCCTGGTACTGGCTGGGCTGGTGGGTCCAGCCGGTGCTGGAGAGCCCGCGCGATCTGCTGCTCGCCCACGCCTCCCACTGGCTCGACGGCCGCCATGTGGCCGAGCTGGACCGTGCGCTGGCCGCCCTGCCCCCGGTCGACACGGACCCCCAGGTGCGTTTTCTGCACGCCTGCCGGGCCTATCTGGTCAAGGACTGGGAGCAGCTGGTGCGCCACACCGAGCCGCTGGTCAACGATCCGCTGCTGGGCGTCGAGGCCGGCCTGTTCGGCGGGATGGCGCGGGTGCGACTGGAGATGTACGGGCAGGCGGAGCCGCTGCTGTCCGCCGCGCTGATGCGCTGCCGCAGCGAACAGCCTCAGCGCAAGGAGCTGCGGTACTGGCTGGCGCGGGCGCACGAGGGCACCGGCCGCAGCGCCGCCGCGCTGCCGCTCTACCGGGCGGTGCACAAGATCGACCCGGCTTTCATGGACACCTCCGCACGGCTTGCGGCGATCGCCGAGTACGACGGGCTCGACGGGTACGACGAGTCGGTGGGCCTGGCCACCGTGACGCTGGCCGGCGTCGGCCAGGATGCCGCGGACGCCCAGGCCGAGAGCGAGGGACCGCTCGCGTCCGAGCCGCGCCTCGGCGGTGATGCGCTCTCCCCGCTGCCCGATGCGGGGCCGCCGCCCCTGCCGCCCGACGCCTTGCGGCACAAGGCGGCCGTTCCCTCCCAGGCCGCTCCCCCGCCGTTCCCGGCCGGCCCCACCGACCCGGTGCTGCTGGCACAGGCGCTGGACGAGCTGGAGCGCATGGTCGGCCTGGAGCCGGTGAAACGGCAGGTCAGGGCATTGTCCGCGCAGCTGGAGATGGCCCGGCTGCGGGCCGGGCAGGGCCTGCCGGTGCAACCGCCCAAGCGCCACTTCGTCTTCTCGGGGCCGTCCGGCACCGGCAAGACGACCGTGGCCAGGATTCTGGGCCGGGTCTTCTACGCGCTCGGGCTGCTCGGCGGCGACCATCTGGTGGAGGCGCAACGGGCCGATCTGGTGGGCGAGTTCCTCGGGCAGACGGCGGTCAAGGCCAATGAGCTGATCGACTCGGCGCTCGGCGGGGTGCTCTTCGTGGACGAGGCGTACAGCCTGTCCAACTCCGGTTACAGCAAGGGCGACGCGTACGGCGACGAGGCCCTGCAGGTGCTGCTCAAGCGGGCCGAGGACAACCGTGACCATCTGGTCGTCATACTGGCCGGCTATCCCGAAGGGATGGACCGCCTTCTGGCGGCCAACCCCGGTCTGTCGTCGCGCTTCACCACCCGGGTCGACTTCCCCTCGTACCGTCCGCTGGAGCTCACGGCGATCGGCGAGGTGCTCGCGGCCGAGAACGGCGACATGTGGGACGACGAGGCACGCGACGAGCTGCGGTCCATCAGCGGCCATGTCGTCGACCAGGGCTGGATCGACGAGCTGGGCAACGGCCGCTTCCTGCGCACTCTGTACGAGAAGAGCTGTGCGTACCGGGATCTGCGGCTGTCGACCTATCCGGGGACGCCCAACCGCGAGGACCTCTCGACGCTGCGGCTGCCCGATCTGATGCAGGCGTACGGGGAGGTCCTGTCGGGCCGCGGTCCGACGGGTCGCGGCCCGCAGGATCCTCCCCTCGGCTGATCCGTTCCCGGCAGGTCAGCTGACGAGGGCCGTGTCCGGTGCGCTCCGCGGTGCCCTGGGCCCGGTGAGCCGGTGGGCCGGATCACGGACCTCGCCGACCAGCATCTCCAGTACGTCCTCCAGCGCCACCAGGCCGAGCACACGTCCCGACGCGTCAGAGACCTGGGCGAGATGGGTGGCCGCACGGCGCATCACGGTGAGGGCGTCGTCCAGGGGCAGTTCGGCCCGGAGCGTCGCCATCGGCCGCCAGATGTGCTGAGGCACCGCCCGCTCCCGCTCCTCCAGGTCCAGCACGTCCTTGACGTGCAGATAGCCCATGAAGGGCCCGTCCACGTCCTGGGAGCAGACCGGAAAGCGCGAGTAGCCGGTGCGTACTGTCAGCTCCTCCATCTGCCGGGGCGTGACCGAGGGGGGCACGGTCACGAGGGCCGAGCGGGCGATGAGCACATCGCTCACCGGGCGGCTGCCCAGTTCGAGCGCGTCCTCGAGGCGCTCCTGCTCGGCGGGCTCGAGGAGGCCCGCCTGGCCCGCGTCCTCGACGAGCCGGTTGAGCTGCTCGCTGGTGAAGACCGCCTCCACCTCGTCCTTCGGCTCGACGCCGAAGACCCGCAGCACCAGCCGGGCACAGGCACCGAGCGCCGTGGTGACCGGGCGGCACAGGCGGGCGAAGCCGACGAGGCCCGGGCTGAGCCACAGCGCGGTCTTCTCCGGTGCGGCCATCGCCAGGTTCTTCGGCAGCATCTCGCCGACGACGAGATGGAGGAAGACCACCACGGCCAGGGCGATGACATAGCCGAGCGGATGAACGAGTCCCTCCGGCACACGGGCGGCGTGGAAGACCGGCTCAAGCAGATGCGCGACGGTCGGCTCGGCCACCGCGCCGAGGGTCAGGGAGCAGATGGTGATGCCGAACTGGGCGGCCGCCATCATCTGCGGCAGGTTCTCCAGTCCGTGCAGCACCTGGCGGGCCCGTCCGGATCCCGCCGCGGCCAGCGGGTCGATCTGGCTGCGGCGTACGGACACGAGAGCGAACTCGGCGCCGACGAAGAATCCATTCGCCAGCACCAGCAGCAGGGCGAACAGCAGTTGCAGGACGCTCATCGCGCGGCCTCCGTCATGACCGGCACATCCGCGGTGCGCACCAGCCGCACCCGCTCGGCGCGGTAGCGCTCCACCTGGCGGACCGAGAGCCGCCAGCCGGGGAGTTCGGCCCGGTCGCCGGGGGCGGGGATACGGCCCAGCAGATCGGCCACGAGGCCGGCCACGGTCTCGTAGGGACCGTCGGGCACCTCGAGTCCTATCCGGCGCAGGGTGAGCACCCGGCAGCTGCCGTCGGCCTCCCAGGCGGGCCTGCCGTCCTCCGGGGCCACCGGTGCCAGTTCCGGCCGTGCGTCCGTCTCGGCGTCGTGCTCGTCGCGGACCTCGCCGACGAGCTCCTCGACGATGTCCTCGAGGGTTACCACGCCGGCGGTGCCGCCGTACTCGTCGACGACGACGGCTATGGGCTGTTCGCTGCGCAGCCGCTCCAGCAGCTGCTGCACCGGCAGGGTCTCGGGCACCAACAGCGGCGGGACCGCGATCCGGTCGACGCGGGTGCGCAGCCGTTCGGCCACGGGAACCGCGAGTGCGTCCTTGAGGTGCAGCATGCCGACGATCTCGTCGATGCGCTCCCGGTAGACCGGGAAGCGCGAGAGGCCGGTCGCCCGGGTCAGGTTGAGGACATCGGCGGCGGTGGCGTCGGACTGCAGGGCGCTCACCTTCACCCGCGGGGTCATCACGTGCTGGGCGGTGAGATGGCCCAGCGACAGGGTGCGCACGAAGAGGTCCGCGGTGTCCTGCTCCAGGGTTCCGGCCCGCGCCGAGTGACGGGCCAGTGCCACCAGCTCGCCCGGGGTACGGGCGGAGGCCAGCTCCTCGGCGGGCTCGACGCCGAACATCCGTACGAGGCGGTTGGCGGTGGCGTTGAGCAGGGTGATGACCGGGCGGAAGAGGGTGGAGAAACGGTGCTGCGGGCCGGCGACGAAGCGCGCGACCTGCAACGGCCGGGACACCGCCCAGTTCTTGGGAACGAGCTCCCCGATCACCATCTGGACGGCGGAGGCGAGCAGCATGCCGATGATCACCGCCACCCCGGACACGGCTCCTTCGGGCAGCCCGGTGGCGGTCAGCGGCCCGTCCAGCAACTGGGCGAGCGCGGGCTCGGCGAGCATGCCGACCACGAGTGAGGTGATGGTGATGCCGAGCTGGGTGCCGGAGAGCTGGAACGACAGCTCCTTCAGCGCGGTGACCACGCGACCGGCGCGCCGGTCGCCTTCGGCCGCTGCACGCTCGGCCTCGGGGCGTTCCACCGTGACCAGGCCGAACTCGGCTGCCACGAAGAAGCCGTTGGCGAGGATCAGCAGGAACGCTGCGGCAAGCAGCAGTAGGGGAACGATCATGCCGCCGCCTCCTGGGAGGGGGCGGCGCAGGTACTACCGGACGATCCGTCCATTGCCGGAGTCAGTCACTCCTCGGTTCGCAGGTGCCCCACGGCCGGGGGCCGCGTGGCCGGGGGGCGGCGGCGCACTCGGCGCCGCCGCCACCAGAGTAATAGGGCTTCGGCCGGGTCGGGCAGAGGAGGTGACCTAGACCTCGTCCGGTCGGGTGCCGCGGGTCTCGGCGAGGGCGCGCAGCGCGCGGGCGTCGCTGATGGCATGTGCCTTGGCGATGCCCGGCTGAATGCCGA
Organism: Streptomyces sp. NPDC006208; assembly: GCF_040613775.1. Classification (NCBI taxonomy): domain Bacteria; kingdom Bacillati; phylum Actinomycetota; class Actinomycetes; order Kitasatosporales; family Streptomycetaceae; genus Streptomyces; species Streptomyces sp. NPDC006208. The sequence goes on from NZ_JBEXSW010000040.1 coordinate 63,438, forward strand.
GCACGGGCAGGCTGGTGCCGTCGCTGAGATCGAGGAACACCCATGGGTCGCCCGGGCGCAGATTGACGCGGACGATCTCCGGCCACGCGAGGCGGCGCGTCCGCGTCAGGTTGACGACGGTGACACCGTCCTCGTCGGCGACGACCTTGGGCCGGCTCAGCAGTGCCAGCACGCCGAAGAACAGCAGCGCGGTGAAGATGAAGCTCACCCGCTCGGGCGCACTGAGCCGGTCGAGCAGCAGAGTCACCGAGATGAGGACGGCGCACATCACCGAGCCCACGGTCAGCAGGACGATCCGGGTCCGGGTCGGCCTGAACGTGACCGGGAGCGCGGGGAGTCGGGGTGCTTGAGCAGACATGCGGGTCGAGTGTCCTTCAGAGCCGGCACGCGTGGATGGCCGTGGTCAGGATGGCCCGGGCGCCGAGGTCGTACAGATCGTCCATGATGCGCTGGGCTTCCTTGGCCGCCACCATGGAGCGGACCGCGACCCAGCCCTCGTGGTGCAACGGGGAGATCGTCGGGGACTCGAGGCCCGGGGTGAGGGCCACCGCCTGCTCCAGGTGCTCGACCCGGCAGTCGTAGTCCATCATCACGTAGCTGCGGGCGACCAGGACTCCCTGGAGGCGCCGCAGGAACTGCTGCACCTTGGGGTCCTCGCCGTTCGCGCCCGTGCGCCGGATGACGACGGCCTGGGAGTCGAGGATCGGCTCGCCGATGACCTCGAGACCCGCGTTGCGCAGGCTGGTGCCGGTCTCGACGACATCGGCGATGACCTGGGCGACGCCGAGGTCGATGGAGGTCTCGACGGCGCCGTCGAGGTGGACGACCGAGGCGTCGATGCCGTTGTCGGCGAGGTGCTTGGCGACGATGCCCTCGTAGGAGGTGGCGATCGTCATGCCGCCGAAGTCCTCGACGCCCTTGGCGGTGCCGGGCTTGGTGGCGTAGCGGAAGGTGGAGCGCGCGAAGCCGAGCTCGAGGATCTCCTCGGCGTTGGCACCGGAGTCGAGCAGAAGATCGCGGCCGGTGATGCCGATGTCGAGCCGTCCGGAGCTCACGTAGATCGCGATGTCACGCGGGCGCAGGTAGAAGAACTCGACCTCGTTCACCGGGTCGACGAGCACGAGCTCTTTCGACTCCTTGCGCTGCTGGTAACCGGCCTCATGGAGCATCGCCGACGCAGGTCCGGACAGTGAACCCTTGTTGGGGACGGCGATGCGCAGCATGAGACAGGCTTCCTTTGTTCGCGTGTGTACGTGCGGAGCGGGGCTGGACTCAGAGGTGGGCGTAGACGTCGTCGAGGGAGATCCCGCGCGCGACCATCATCACCTGGACGTGGTAGAGCAGCTGGGAGATCTCTTCGGCGGCGGCTTCCTTGCCCTCGTACTCGGCGGCCATCCACACCTCGGCGGCCTCCTCGACGACCTTCTTGCCGATGGCATGGACGCCCTTGTCCACCAGTTCGGCGGTACGGGAGGTGGCGGGATCGCCGGTGGCGGCCTTGTGCTGGAGCTCGGCGAAGAGCTCCTCGAACGTCTTCTTGGACATGGTGGTCCCACCCTACGCGGAAGTGGCTTCTGCTCAGCGCCAGGGTTCAGATACTGAACGCAGCGTGGCCGCGGTGGCGACGGCGGCGGTGACCGCCTCATGGCCCTTGTCCTCGTTCGAGCCCTCGATTCCGGCGCGGTCCAGGGCCTGCTCCTCGGTGTCGCAGGTGAGCACACCGAAGCCGATGGGGACGCCGGTGTCGATGCTGACCTGGGTCAGGCCCTGGGTGACGCCCTGGCACACATAGTCGAAGTGCGGTGTGCCGCCGCGGATGACGACGCCGAGCGCGACGATGGCGTCGTAGCCGCGGCCGGCCAGCACTTTGGCCACCACGGGGAGCTCGAAGCTGCCGGGGACGCGCAGCAGCGTCGGCTCGTCGATACCGAGCTCGTGCAGTGCGCGCAGGGCGCCGTCGACGAGGCCGTCCATGACCTTCTCGTGCCACTGGGCCGCGATCACCGCCACCCGCAGGTCGCCGCAGTTGCGTACGGACAGTTCGGGTGCACCCTTGCCGCTCATTTTTCTCCCTAGCCGCTTGCTGACGTGCAGCTTGCTGAATTGCTGACTTACTGCTTGCTGGATTACTGGTTGCCGCAGGTCGACGCTGCGTGGGGGTCCCCCCGGCGGAGCGAGGGGGAGTCGAGCCAGGGCAGGTCGTGTCCCATCCGGTCGCGCTTGGTACGCAGATACCGGAGGTTGTGCTCGCCCGCCTGGACGGGCATCGGTTCACGGCCGAGGACGGTGATGCCGAACCGCACGAGCGCGGAGACCTTGTCGGGGTTGTTCGTCATCAGCCGGACGCTGCGCACGCCGAGGTCATCGAGGATCTGCGCGCCCGCCGCGTAGTCGCGTGCGTCGGCGGGCAGGCCGAGCTCGAGATTGGCGTCCAGGGTGTCGCGGCCGCGCTCCTGGAGTTCGTACGCGCGCAGCTTGGACATCAGTCCGATGCCGCGTCCCTCATGACCGCGCAGATAGACGACGATTCCCCGTCCGGCCTCGGTGATGTGCTGCATGGAGGCCTGCAGCTGGGGGCCGCAGTCGCAGCGCAGCGAGTGGAAGATGTCGCCGGTCAGGCACTCGGAGTGGACGCGCACGAGCAGGTCCTCGCCGTCGCCGATGTCGCCGTGGACGAGCGCGACATGCTCGATGCCGTCGGTGGTGGAGCGGTAGCCGTAGGCGGTGAACCGGCCGAAGGAGGTGGGCAGGTTCACCTCCGCCTCACGCTTCACCGTCGGCTCGGAGCTGCGCCGGTAGGCGATCAGGTCCTCGATGGAGATGATCGTCAGGCCGTGCTTGCGGGCGAAGGGCACCAGCTCGGGCAGGCGCAGCATGACGCCGTCCTCGCCGGCGATCTCCACGATGGCGCCTGCGGGGCGCAGCCCGGCCAGCCGGGCCAGGTCGACCGCGGCCTCGGTGTGGCCGTTGCGGACCAGTACGCCGCCGGGCTTGGCGCGCAGCGGGAAGATGTGGCCGGGGCGTACGAAGTCGGTGGCCTCGGACTTCCCGTCGGCGAGCAGCCGCAGTGTCGTGGCGCGGTCGGCGGCGGAGATACCGGTGGTCACGCCGTGGGCCGGGCCCGCGTCGACCGAGACGGTGAAGGCCGTCTGCATGGACTCGGTGTTGCGCTCGACCATCTGCGGGAGCTCGAGCCGGTCCAGCTCGTCGCCCTCCATGGGCGCGCAGATCAGACCGCGGCATTCGCTCATCATGAAGGCGATGACCTCGGGGGTCGCCTTCTCCGCTGCGATGACGAGGTCGCCCTCGTTCTCGCGGTCCTCGTCGTCGACGACCACCACGGGCCGGCCGGCGGCGATGTCGCGGATGGCCTGCTCGACAGGGTCGAGCGAGAGGTCCTCGGCGCTGTCGGCGGAGTACCACGCGGGCAGGGCAGTCATGCCGGTGCTCCTTCCAGGGAGGGCTCGGCGCTCCGGCGGGAGCGCTGCCACCAGTCGCGCATGCCCCACAGGACGAGCGCGCCGTAGATCACATAGACGAAACCGGAGAAGGCATAGCCGTTGGCGAAGTTCAGGGGTACGCCGACCAGGTCGACGAGCAGCCATGCGAACCAGAACTCGACCATGCCGCGTGCCTGGGCGTACATCGCGACGAGGGTGCCGACGAAGATGTACGCGTCGGGCCAGGCGTCCCAGGACAGCGACGGGTACGCGGTGAACAGGCCGCCGACGGCGAGGGTGCCGAGGAGGGCTGCGCCCGCCATGACACCGCGCTCGCGCCAGGTGGCGAAGCGGACGGCGATCGCCCCGTCCTCGGCCTGCTTCCGGCCGTGGGTCCACTGCCACCAGCCCCACGCGGCCACGGCCATCACCACGACCTGCTTGCCGGCGCTGCCGGTCAGGTGGGAGGCAAAGGCGGTGAAGAGGACGAGACCGGAGACGAACTGCACGGGCCAGGTCCACACCGAGCGCCGCCAGCCGAGCGCGAGCGCGATCAGTCCGATCGTGTTGCCGGTCATGTCGGACCACTTGATGTGCTGCCCGAGGACCGTGAAGGCCTCCGAGTTGAGCCAGGACAGACCGCTCACTTCGTGCTCTCCCTGGCGTCGGCGCCGAGCAGCCGCTCGACGTACTTGGCGATGACGTCGACCTCGAGGTTGACCGGGTCGCCGGGCTGCTTGATGCCCAGCGTGGTCAGGGCGAGGGTGGTGGGGATGAGGCTGATCGTGAAGTGGTCGGGGCCGGCGTCGACGACGGTGAGGCTGACGCCGTCAACCGTGATCGAGCCCTTCTCGACGACGTATCGAGTGAGGTCGGAGGGAAGGGAGATCGTGACGATCTCCCAGTTCTCCGACGGCTTGCGCGCGACGATGGTGCCGGTGCCGTCGACATGGCCCTGGACGATGTGACCGCCCAGCCGGTCGCCGACAGCCATGGGGCGCTCGAGGTTGACGCGCGCGCCGGTCCGCAGGGCACCGAGGCTGGAGCGGTTCAGGGTCTCGGCCATCACGTCGGCGGTGAACTCGCCGTCGCCGAACTCCACGACGGTGAGGCAGACACCGTTGACGGCGATGGAGTCGCCGTGCTTCGCGCCCTCGGTGACGACAGGTCCGCGCAGTCGGAAGCGCGAGGAGTCGCCGAGGTCCTCGATGGCGGTGACCTCACCCAGTTCTTCGACAATTCCGGTGAACACTCAAGCTCCCTTGGGGACGGTCGCGGTGATCCGCAGATCGGGGCCGATACGGACGGTCTCGGTGACGTCGAGCCGCAACGCCGCGGTGATGGTGGTGATTCCTGCGTGGGCGAGGACGGCGGGGCCCTCACCGAGGAGTACGGGGGCGAGATAGCCGACGACCCTGTCGACGGCGCCCGCGGCGACGAAGGCGCCGGCGAGGGTCGGGCCGCCCTCGAGGAGCACGGAGCGGATGCCGCGCCCATGGAGCTCGGCCAGCAAGGCGGGTACCGACAGGCCCGTGGCCGTCCGCGGCAGCCGCACGACGTCCGGAAGAGCGGTGTCGGCGTCCTCCGCGACCGCGATCAGGGTCGGTGCGGCATCGTCGAGGACGCGCGCGCCGGGCCTGACGGCGGCGGCTTCGGTGTCGACGACGACCCGCAGTGGCTGGACGGCGCCGTCGATGCCGCGCACGGCCAGGTGCGGGTCGTCCGCGCGGGCGGTGCCGGAGCCGACGACGACCGCGTCGGCCTCGGCGCGCAGCCGGTGGACGTCGGCGCGGGACTCGGGCGAGCTGATCCAGCGGCTGGTGCCGTCGGCGGCGGCGATACGGCCGTCGAGGGTGGCGGCGTACTTCCACAGGACATAGGGGCGCCCGAGGCGTACGGAGGTGAGCCAGGCGATGTTGCCGGCCTCTGCCTCGTCGGCGAGCAGGCCCTGCTCGACCTCTGCGCCGGCTGCGCGCAGAGTGTCGGCACCGCCGGTGGCCTGCGGATTCGGGTCGCCGACCGCGTACACGACGCGGGCGACCCCGGCGTCGGCAAGTGCCTGGGCGCAGGGGCCGGTGCGCCCGGTGTGGTTGCAGGGTTCGAGGGAGACGTACGCGGTGCCGCCGCGGGCACGCTCGCCTGCGGCGCGCAGGGCGTGGACCTCGGCATGGGGGCCGCCGGCGCGCTGGTGGAAGCCCTCGCCGACGGGCTGTCCGGAGGCGTCGGTGATGACGCACCCGACGACCGGGTTGGGGCTGGTGAAGCCGAGTCCGCGGGCGGCGAGCGCGATGGCTCGGCGCATGGCGTTCGATTCGGCTGCGGTGGCCACCGGGTCCTCCTGCCTCTTCGGGCACGGACTCCGGGGCTGTCGATGACGACAGAGAGCGGAGAAACACCTCATGGCAACGCCGGGACCGACAGAACCGGTCGTCGCTGAGGACGATCGGCCACAGACGGCCGGCGGACCACAAGGGTCACCCGCCGCGCACTGCCTCCCATCCGGACTTTAACCGTCGGTCCAGGAATTTCACCTGGTCAACCGGCCGCTGGCTGCGGACGGGTCGCGGACTGTAACCGCCGGTTCGGAATTGCACCGACCCCGGAGTGCGCTGCTGCTGATACAGGGCAAGTGTGCCACGCCCGGCGCTCGGCCATGCAGGTGATGGCTGTGGACTGGCTCACAGACAGCGTACGGAGTGGCCGAAAAACGCTTCCACCTGCGGAATGGTCCAGACCTATTGACGCACTGGTCTAGTCCTCTTAATCTCTGCGACACCTCCGCGGATCACGCCGCGGGCGTGCGCACGCCCGTAGGCCAACCCGCACCATCCCCATGCCAGTTGTGCGAGGCCGAACCCCCCTGCGCCCCCTGGCGGGGTGCAGCGGGACCCCCACCAGGAGGAGAACGATCGTGCTGTCCCCCACCCGTACCAGAGCCTCGCTGCTCGCGGTCGGCGCGGCAACTGCCGCCTCGCTGCTGGCCGGCGCGCTCTCGTCAGGCGTATCGCACGCCGCAAGCCAGGAGTCCTGTCGCCCCGACGGGCTGTACGCGACCCCGGGCGTGAACGTTCCCTACTGCTCCGTCTACGACACCGAGGGCCGCGAGAAGATGGGCGCCGACCATCAGCGGCGCGTCATCGGCTACTTCACCGGCTGGCGTACCGGAAAGGACGGCACCCCCGCCTACCTCGCCTCCGACATCCCGTGGGACAAGGTCACCCACATCAACTACGCCTTCGGACACATCGATTCGGCCAACCAACTGTCGGTCGGCGCGGACGGCGCCGACAACGCGGCGACCGGGATGACATGGCCCGGGGTGGCCGGGGCCGAGATGGACCCGGCGTACACGTACAAGGGTCACTTCAATCTGCTGAACAAATTCAAGAAACAGCACCCGCAGGTGAAGACGCTGATCTCGGTCGGCGGCTGGGCGGAGACCGGCGGCTACTTCGACGGCAACGGCACCCGGGTCGCCTCCGGCGGGTTCTACTCGACGGCGACCAACGCCGACGGCTCGGTGAACCAGGCCGGCATCGACACCTTCGCGGACTCGGCCGTCGCCTTCATCAAGAAGTACGGCTTCAACGGAGTCGACATCGACTACGAGTACCCGACCTCGATGAAGGACGCGGGCAACCCGCTGGACCACTCGGTCTCCAACGCCCGCCGGGCGGGTCTCGCCAAGGGCTACGCGGCGCTGATGAAGACCCTGCGCGAGAAGCTCGACCGGGCCGGGGCGAGCGACGGCAAGCACTACATGCTGACCGTGGCGGCGCCGTCGTCCGGCTATCTGCTGCGCGGCATGGAGACCTTCCAGGTCCAGAAGTACCTGGACTACGTCAACATCATGTCGTACGACCTGCACGGCGCCTGGAACGAGTACGTCGGGCCCAACGCCTCTCTGTTCGACGACGGCAAGGACGGCGAACTGGCCGCGGCGGGCGTCTACTCCACGTCCCAGTACGGCGGGATCGGCTACCTCAACACCGACTGGGCGTACCACTACTTCCGCGGATCGATGCCGGCGGGCCGGATCAACATCGGCCTTCCGTACTACACGCGGGGCTTCAAGAACGTCCAGGGCGGCACGGACGGGCTGTGGGGCAAGGCGCCTTCGACCACCTGTCCGGCCGGCGCGGGTCTGACCAGGTGCGGGGACGGGGCCGTCGGCATCGACAACCTCTGGCACGACAAGGACACCGCGGGCAACGAGTCCCCGGCCGGATCCAACCCGATGTGGCACGCCAAGAACCTGGAGAAGGGTGTCGTCGGCGACTACGTCACGGCGTACGGCTTCCCGGCCGGTGCCGCGCTGACGGGTACGTACGTCCGCAAGTACGACGCGACGCTGGTGGCACCGTGGCTGTGGAACGCCCAGAAGAAGGTCTTCCTGTCGACCGAGGACGAGCAGTCGGTGAGCGCCAAGGCCGACTACGTGGTGGACAAGGGCATCGGCGGCACCATGATCTGGGAGCTGGCGGGCGACTACGACTGGAACGCCGCCAAGGGCCAGTACGAGATGGGCGACACGCTCACCACGGCCATGTACGACGCGTTCAAGACGGCGGCTCCGTACGGCGCGACGCGCGCGACGACCACCCTGCCGGCCGAAGCGGTCGCGATCGACGTCGAGTTCGGGCAGTTCCCGCTCGGCGACTCCAACTACCCGATCAGCCCCAAGCTGAAGATCACGAACACCACGACGGCGACGCTGCCCGGGGGTACGGAGTTCCGGTTCGACTACGGCTCTTCGGCGCCGGGGAACGCCAAGGACCAGTCCGGGTTCGGCACAACGGTCATCCGCAGCGACCACACCGGCACCAATGTGGGCGGGCTGAAGGGCGACTACCACCGAGTCTCGCTGAAACTGCCGGCCTGGCAGACGCTGGCGCCGGGTGCCTCGGTCGAGCTGGACTTCGTGTACTACCTGCCGGTGTCGACCCCCTCCAACTGGACCGTGACGTTCGGCGGGAAGACGTACGCACTCGCCGGTGACCTGGCCCGCGGTACGACGATCGTGGAGCCCGGCTCGGGTCCGTCCCCATCGCCGACGCCGTCGCCCAGCACGTCGACGGGCCCCTCGCCCTCGCCGAGTGCCACGGGCAGCGGCGGCACCGGGCAGTGCGCGGCGCCGGCATGGAACGCGGCGAGCGAGTACGCCGGCGGCATGACTGTGTCGCACGCCTCGCACAACTGGAAGTCCAAGTGGTGGACGAAGGGCGAGGAGCCCGGTACTACCGGTGAGTGGGGTGTGTGGCAGGACCTGGGAGCCTGCTGACCCCTCCCGTGACAGCCCGGCGGCGCGATCCGGCCCTTGCCGCCGCCGGGCCCTCGGGCGGACTGCGGACCGGTCTGCCCATTCGGGCCGAGCGCGGTGCCTTGGTGCGACGCCCTCGGGCGGGTCGTGGCATCCCGGGCTTGGCCGGCCCGGGCCGCGGGCAGGGGTGACGTTTCCCGGGGCGTGGCCAAGTCGGTGTCCGTGGCGCCCTGGAGGCGGCCTGGGTTCTCGTGCTGCGCCCGGTTCTCGTGACCGGCGTCGGGCCGCTCCGGGGCGGTGCCCTTGGGCGGGTTGCGACGCCGGGGGGGGACGCTCCCGGGCGTGGCCCGGCCGGTGCGCGTGAGGTTGGGCGTTCCGGGGCTCGTGGCCGGGACTGCTCTCCCGGGACCTGCCCCGCTCAAGACCTACGACGCCTCACGTCCCGGACACGACCCCTGCGCGTCCCCGCCGGGCCGTACGACCCGGCACGGGCCCGCCCGGATCGTGCCACGGCCCAGCGCCCCCGGCAGGGGCCCCAGGTGCCGCAGCCCGGGTACCCCTACGCGCTCGGAGCGAAGAGGTCCTTCTGGGCCGTCTCGCGGGCGATCAGCAGCGCGCCGCTGAGAACCGCCGAGCCGCCCAGCGCCCCCGCCCGCACCTCCGTACGCAGCGGCGAGAGTGCGGCCAGGCGTGCCTCCACCCGCGTCGCCAGTTCCGTGCCGCCCGCGTGCCCCACCTCTCCGCCGAGAACGACGCAGCCCGGATCGAGCACCGCGGCGACCGCCGCCGCCCCGAGGGCCAGCCGGTCGGCGAGTGCCGTCAGGAAGTCCTCACGGCCGTCGGCGACGGCGGACGCGACGACGTCCGCCGCCACGGGCTCCCGCGCCCCCGTCGGCACACCGACCCCGTACTGCGCGGCCAGCGCGCAGATCGCCGCCGATCCGGCCAGCGAGTGGAATCCCCCGTCGCAGTCGACGGCCGACGGCACCCCCGCTGTGCCCGGCACGGGAAGGAACCCGATCTCGCCCGCACCGCCCGAAGCCCCCCGGCGCAGCTGCCCGTCCAGGACCAGCCCGGCGCCCACCCCGGCACCCAGCCACAGGAACGCGAAGGTGTCCCGGTCACGCGCGGCGCCCAGGCGCTGCTCGGCGACGGCCGCCAGGTTGGTCTCGTTCTCGACGACGACCCGCGCCGGCAGCCGGTCCTGCAGCACGGCGACCAGGCTGCGGTGCCAGGCGGGCAGCCCGGAGGTGTGGCGCAGTTCGCCGCTGGCCGGGTCGATCAGGCCGGGGGCGCCGACACCGACACTGTGCAGCCGCTCCGCGCCTGCTTCCCGCACCGCGCGTTCGAGCAGCGCCGCGGCGCGCTCCACGGCGGGCTCGGTGCCGGTGTCGCTGCCGATGGGCATGGTGGCTTCGGCAAGCGTCGTGCCGAGCAGATCGGCGACGACGACGGTCACGCTCCGGGTCCGTACGTCGAGCGCCGCCAGATGCGCGCGGTCGGCGACGATCCCGTACAGCCGGGCGTTGGGGCCGCGCCGCTCCGAGCCCGACTCCCCGACGACCCGGACGAGCCCGGAGACCTGGAGCCGTTCCACCAGGTCGGCGACGGTGGGCCGGGACAGGCCGGTCATGGTCTTGAGCTGGCCTGCCGTCAACGGGCCCTCCTGCTGGAGGAGTTCGAGGGCGAGCCGGTCGTTGATGACCCGGGCGGTACTCGGGGATGCGGGCATGGCCGAATCCTTCCAGACGAGCGCCCACGCTATCTATCAGGCAGGGTTCCTGATAGTTTAACCCCGGATTCTCCGGGGAGGGACATACGCATGGCTCACGAACCGATCGTCGGCCTTCGGCAGTTGAAGCGCGCCCGCGTCGCAGTGGCCGCGGTCTTCTGTGTGCACGGGGCCGTCACCGGAAGCTTCGCCACCCGCATTCCCTGGATCCAGGATCATGCGGGAGCAAGCGCCGGGCAGCTCGGCCTCGCCCTCGCCTTCCCCGCACTCGGCGCCTCCGTGGCGATGCCGCTGGCCGGGGCGATCAGTCACCGGTACGGCGCGCGCACGGCGCTGCGGGGGCTGCTGGCCCTGTGGACCCTGTCCCTCATCCTGCCGTCCTTCGCCCCGAACCTGCTCACGCTGTGCACCGCACTCTTCGTCTTCGGCGCGACCGCGGGCATGTCGGACGTGGCGATGAACGCGCTGGGCGTGGAGATCGAGAACCGTCTCGACCGCTCGATCATGTCTTCACTGCACGGCATGTGGAGCGCGGGCGCCCTCATCGGTTCGGCGGGCGGGACACTCGCCGCCCATCTGGGCAGCGATGCCCGGCTGCACCACGTACTCGCCGCGCTCACCCTGACCGTGCTCGGGCTGATCGCCTGCCAGGGCGTCCGGGACCTGCGGAGCACACCCGACCAGGAGGCGCCGCCGCGCTTCACGCTGCCGCCCAGGTCTGCGCTGGTCATCGGGGCCGTCGGGTTCTGCGCCGTGTTCGCGGAGGGCGCGAGTCTGGACTGGTCGGCGGTCTATCTGCGCGACATCCTCGGCACCTCCCCGGGCATCGCGGCCGCGTCGACCACGGCCTTCGCACTGACCATGGCGGTGGCCCGGCTCGCGGGCGACCGGATCGTGGACCGTTTCGGCCCGGTGCGCACGGTGCGGGTGGGCGGTGTGATGGCGACGGCGGGCGGATTGCTGGTGGTCGCGGCCCGGCATCCGGCGGTCGCGATGCTGGGCTTCGCCCTCATCGGGCTGGGTGTCGCCGTCGTCGTCCCGCTCGCCTTCGCGGCCGCCGGGCGCAGCGGCCCCCACCCGAGCCAGGCGATCGCCGGTGTCGCCACCATCACCTACACCTCCGGCCTGATCGCCCCCTCGGCGATCGGGGCGGTGGCCGACGCGACCAGCCTGGTGGTCTCGTTCGCCCTGGTGACGGCGCTCGCCTGCGGCCTCGTGGCCGGCGCGGGGGTGCTGCGTACGGCGGGTCGGGAGAGCGCGACGGTCAGTCCTGCGGACGCAGCAGTCCCTGACCCGCGTCCCTGAATGCCTCGCTCCACGGGGCGGGGCGCAGGGTGCCCGGATCCAGCCGGACCAGGACCCGTGCGCCTTGCGCATAGGTGACGGCGCCGTCCGCCGAGCAGAAACGGAAGCCGTACGTCAGCCCGGTGCGGCCGAGCCGGTCCAGCCACAGGTGCACCGCGTACTCCCCCGTCCGGTTCACGGGGAGCTCATAGCCGATCCGCAGCTCCCGTACCGCGTTGCAGGCGTCACCCGCCGCGGCCCAGTCGCCCTCGAAGCTGAATCCGCGCTCCTGCCAGTGCGTCACCCAGGCCCGCTCGACCATCAGCGGGTAGCGGGCGTTGTGCAGCAGGCCGAGTGCGTCGAGGTCGTCGAAGTGGACGACCACGGGAACGAGGACGCCGTACTCGACGGCGGGGACGGACATGGCGCGGGTGGTCACGGTCGGGGCTCCTGAGGGCGCTGGCCAAGTTGCCGGCGTAAAGCAGTCGGCCGGAACTATCCTAAGCAGTCGCTCAGGTCCCCCTTCGGGCGGGCTCGTCCGGTCGGCGATCGGGCTGTCCGCTCCGCCCGCCGCCGGTCCCGGCCACCGCGGGCGTCACCATCGGCGTCGGCGGCGTCAGCCTCCGGCACCTCGCCGTACGACAGCGGCGTCGAGGGCAACCGGTCGGGCCACGAGCGGCGGCAGTGGTCAGCCCGTCGCCAACTCGTAGGCGTACTCGGGCGTGAAGGACCCGGCGCCGCCCTTGCAGCCGTCCGACTCCCCCGGCAGCTTGACCCACAGATAGGCGTCGATGTCCGCCTCGCCGGTGTCGGTGGTCGGCGCGCGGCCGATCGCCCGCCCGTCCGGGTCGCACCACTGACCGGCCGGCGGCGCACCGTTGCCGTTGCGGCTGGTGTCGATGACGGCTCCGAGGCCCGGCCGGCCCCCGAGCGCCGCCAGCACCCGACGCGCGTAGGCCACCTCCTCGGCGGTGCCGTGGAAGTTGGAGACATTGGTGAAGATGCCGTCGCCACTGGTGCCCGCATCGGCCGAGCGCAGCGCAGCGGCCTGCTCGGCCACCGGATGCCAGCCGGAGTGCCCCGCGTCGAAGTAGACCTTGGCACGCGGGTTGGCCGCCTTCAGCGTCCGCGCGGCGCGTCCGAGGGCGGCGAAGCGTGCCGACCGCTGACCGGCGGACAGACAGTCGGCCTGGGCGATCGAGTCGGGTTCGAGGATCACGAGGACCGGCTTGTCGCCGAGGCCGGCCGCGAACTCGCCGATCCAGCGATCGTACGCGCCGAGGTCCGGGGCGCCTCCCTCGGAGGCTCCCCCGCAGTCCCGGTCCGGTATCGCATAGGCCACCAGGACGGCCGTGCGGTTCGCCGCCGCGGCTGCCGACGTCACCGACCGCACCTTGCCCGTGACGGCACCGGGGTCGTACTCGGTGAACCAGACGGCACTGGGCTGTGCCGCGATCCGCGCCTCTATCACGCTCCGTCTCGGGTCGCTGCGGTGCGCGCGGACCCAGTCGAGCACCTGTGACCCGGGGTGCCGGTACAGGGAGGCAGCGGTGGTGCGGGGGCGTACGGGTCTGGGGGCGGCGGACCGGGACGGCTCGGGCGCCCGGCTCGGCGAGGCGCTGGGCTTGGGCGGGGTGGGCGTCGGGGACGGCAGGACGGGCAGCGGGGCGGGGGCCGTGGCCTTGGTGACCGAGGGGGCCGCCCGCTTGGTCCCGTCGTCCCGCGACGTCTGCGACAGCACACCGGCCGCCGCCGCGGCCGCGACCACGGCCGATGCGGCCGTCACCATCGCCCGACGGCGCGCGGCGCGCCGTCCGGCAGTGCGCTCGGCGCGGCGTTGAGTACGGACGCCTGACACGATCTCCCCCTCCAGGTGACCCCGGCAGCCCCGTCGTTCCCCCGTTCTGGGGAAGCCCCGGCCGGGCACCACGGCCACGAGCCTATGGCTGGGACCCTTCGTTCATGGCGCAGATGGAGCATTTCGCTGTCCGGCCGGGCTTCGGCCCGGCCGCGGTCGGCTCGGTGGTGGAGCGTATGTCCGCGTACGGCTCCGCCTGGCCGGCCGGCGACGGGCTCGCGGTGTTCAACCGGGTCTATCTGACCGTCACCGAAGAGATCGGACGGCGTATCGACCGCGGCGGCTTCCCCGATCCGCGGGCCGCCGCCACCCTGAGCGTGCTCTTCGCCGAGCGCTATCTCACGGCCGTGGAAGCGGCCGGCGACGGTGTGCGTCCGCCCGCCTGCTGGCGGCCGCTGTTCCAGTACCGCCGCCATCCCGGCGTCCGGCCCCTGCAGTTCGCGCTTGCGGGGATCAACGCCCATGTCGGCCATGACCTGGCACTCGCCGTGGTGGACACCTGCCGTGCCCTCGGCTGCGAACCGGCGGAGGTGGAGGACGAGTTCGACCGGGTCGGCGACATCCTCGAACTGCTCGAGGAACGTGTCCGCGAGGATCTGATGCCCGGCCCCGACCTGCTGCAGATCGCCGACCCGCTGACCCACCTGGCCGGATCATGGAGTCTGGAGCGGGCGCGTGACGGTGCCTGGACGGCGGCGCGGCTGCTGTGGCGGCTGCGCGATCTGCCGGAGCTGGCCGAGGAGTTCACCCAGCGGCTGGACGCCGGCGTCGGCCTGGTCGGCCGCTGCCTGCTCACACCCTGGCGCTGACCCCGGCTTCCGCCGGCCACAGGGTCGTTGACAGGTTGAGCGCCGCCCGGGGCGGCCGGATCGCGGCCGTCCCCCGGGCGGCAGGTCGGTCCGCCGGCGGGTGGGGTGCCTCCCGCGGCCGCCGGGCCGCAGGAGGAGTGTCGGCGGAAGTCCCTGGGCGGCACCCGCCCTCGGGCGCCGCCGGCGGTCAGTCCTCGGGCAGCTCGACCGGCGCGATCTCGTCGTAGAGGTCGCCGGGGCCCGGGTTGGTGGGGTCGGTGGCTCCGCCGAACTGGTGCATCACGCCCCACACGGCGTTCAGCGCGGTCTGCACGGCTCCCTCGGCCCAGCCGGCCGTCCACGAGATGTCGTCGCCGGCCAGGAAGATGCCGCGCTTGTCCTCGGGGAGACGGTCCTGCATGAAGTGCGTGAACAGGCGGCGCTGGTAGCGGTAGTGACCGGGCAGGTTCGCCTTGAACGCGCCCATGAAGTACGGCTCGTTCTCCCACGACACGGTGACCGGGTTGCCGATGATGTGGCTGCGGATGTCGATGTTCGGGTAGATCTCGCCGAGCGACTTCAGCATGACCTCCATCCGCTCGTTCGCGGACAGCGGCAGCCACTTGAGGCTGTCGTCGCACCAGGTGTACGAGAGGCAGATGACGGCGGGCTTGTCCGGCCCGTTGTCGAGCAGGTACGTGCCGCGGGTCATCCGGTCGGTGAGGGTCATCGACATCGTGTCGCGGCCCGTGATCTCGTCCTTGTCGAGCCAGAACGGACGGTCGACCGGGACGAACAGCTTGGAGGACTCCATGTAGTGGGTGCGCTCCATCGCCGTCCAGTGGTCGATGGGGAAGAGGGAGTCGTCACACGCGATCTTGGACAGCAGCATCCAGGACTGCGCGGTGAAGATCGCCGCCTGGTACGTGCGGATGTCGCCGGAGGCGTCGGTGACGGTGATCCGGTTGCCCGCGGTGCGGTGGAGGCGGGTCACGGCCGGCTTCGGGTCGCCGTCGTGCAGCGAGCTCAGCGACGTACCGAGGGGCCAGTGGACGATCTTGGCCGGCTCGCGGTCCCACAGGCGCAGCGGCAGCTGCTGGCTGCCCTCGACGATGCCGCGGTGGTGGTCGTCGGCCTCGGAGTAGACGACCCGCAGGATCTCCAGGATGGAGTTGGGGAAGTCGGTGTCCCAGCCTCCGGTGCCGAAGCCGACCTGGCCGAAGATCTCGCGGTGCCGGAAGGACTTGAAGGCCTCGGAGTCGCAGAGGAAGCCGTAGAACGTCTGGTTGTCCAGCTTCTCGACCAGCTTGGCCCAGATCTCCCGGATGCGCGGGACGTCGCGCTCACGCATGGCGCGGTTCATGTCGGAGAAGTCCGCGCCCTCCTCCAGACAGGCGTTCCAGGCGTCCATCACATCGCGGTAGACCTGCGGCAGGTCGTCGATGGTCTCGGCGTAGTGCGACTCGCCCTTGAGGTCCACGACCGTCGACGGGGTGCACGGGGCGAGCGGGTTGGGGAACGGCTGCGTGGTGAGGCCCACCAGGTCGATGTAGTGCTGCAGCGCCGTCGAGGAGGGCGGGAAGCGCATGGCGCCCATCTCGGCGGAGAGCTCGGGGTCGCAGCCGTCGAAGCCGACGGTGCGCAGCCGGCCGCCGATCTTGTCCGCCTCGTAGACGACCGGCTTGAGGCCCATCTTCATCAGCTCGTACGCGGCGACGATGCCGGAGAGGCCGCCGCCGATGACCGCGACCTCGGTGCCGTGCTCGGTCGCCGGTATCTGGCCGATGCCCGCGGGGTGGGCCAGATAGTCGTCGTAGGCGTACGGGAAGTCCGGGCCGAACATGGTGATGGGCGGCTGCGCGTCGCTGTGCTGGACGGCGGTGGTGGGCACCGTGGACGTCATGGGGTACGGACTCCTTGCACGGAAGGGTGAAGCAGCGGGGCGGGGGGTCGGGAAGGCGTCAGGCGAGGGAGCCGTAGAGGCCGGGGCGCCGGTCGCGCAGATAGGGGTTGGTCTCCCGCGAGGCGCTGAGCAGCACGGGGTCGACCTCGCCGAACACCAGCTCCTCGCCGTGGCCGGCGCGGGTACGGACGGTTCCGTCGGGGCTTGCGAGGCAGCTGAGTCCGACGAACTCGAACTCGCCCTCGGGGCCTGTCCTGTTGACGTACGCGATGTACATCTGGCTCTCGAAGGCCCGGACGGGGACGACCGAGGTGGCCACGAACTGGAAGGGGTGCATCTGCGCGGTGGGCACCAGCAGCAGATCCGTACCGGCCAGGGCGTGCGCCCTGACGTTCTCCGGGAACTCCACGTCGTAGCAGATCAGCAGGCCGATCCGGATGCCGTCGAGTTCCGCCTGCACCACAGACTGGTCGCCGGGCGTGAACCACTCCTGTTCGAAGCAGCCGAAGAGATGGGTCTTGCGGTAGTTCGCGAGCCGGTCGCCGTTCGCCGAGATCAGCTGGGAGGAGTTGTGGATCAGCTCGCCGTTGCGCTCGGGGTAGCCGTAGAGGACCGCGAGGCCGTGGCGCACGGCGATCTCCGCGACGCTCGCGGCAGAGGCGCCGTCGGCGGGCTCGGCCAGTCGGGGTACGTCGTCCCCGATCGCGTACCCGGTCAGGAACATCTCGGGGCACACCAGCAGCCCGGCACCGGCGGCGGCCGCGCGGCCCGCGGCCTCGTCCAGCACCTTCAGGTTCTCGGCGACCGAGCCCGGCCGGCCGGAACTCTGGAGCAGGGCGGTGCGCAGGGGCATGGGATGACCTCGGGCGATAGGGCAGGTGAAGGGGAGACGTCTAAAAAGGTACGTTCCGCCCTTCCGCCCGGACAAGACGCGAGCGTTGCGCGCTGGTGCACGATCTGTTGCGCAATCGGGGGCACTGGCGGTGATTCGTTGCGCATCCGGGTGCCGACGGGCGGCCATGTGACGGCGGTCACCTCCAGGGCGTCTGCACCGGCGGCCCGGTCCGCGGACGCGGCGCAACGGACCGGCTCGGCCGCCGCGCGGGCCGCTCACCGCAGCGTCTACGTCGGCGCGCCCGACGTGAAGCGCCGCAGCAAGGGGGAGAGCACGAGCACCGACTTGGTGCGCTCGACGAACGGCTCGCCCGCGATCCGCTCCAGCACCCGCTCGAAATGGCGCATGTCGGCGGCGAAGACCTGGACGATCGCGTCCGCCTCACCGGTGACGGTGGAGGCGGACGCGACCTCGGGATACCGCTCAAGACCGCGCTGGATGGTCTCGGGCGAGGTGTTGCTGCGTGCGTAGATCTCGATGAAGCCCTCGGTCTCCCAGCCGAGCGCTGCCGGGTCGACCCGGACCGTGAAGCCGGTGATGGCCCCCTCGGCCCGCAGCCTGTCCACGCGTCGCTTCACGGCGGGCGCGGACAGGCCGACCAGTGAGCCGATGTCGGCATAGGAACGACGGGCATCCTCGGCGAGGGCGTGGACGATGCGTTCGTCGAGATCGTTCAGTCGCACAGGAGGCGGATCACTTCTCTGCTGTGGCCGGTCGGGAACGGCGCAGGCCGTACAGGAAGTAGAACACGAGCCCGGCAGCCGTCCAGCCACCGAAGACCATCCAGGTGGCGCCCGGAAGACTCCCCATTCATGAACGCGCAGAACAGGAAGCCCAGGACCGGCCCGTCGGGCCCGGGCCTACGCGTCAGCTGCTCACGCCCGTGATCCAGCGACGTTCCGCGCTGACGGGCAGCACGGGGAAACACTTGCTCCCGGGTGAATTCCCGGGTCCGGCGGGGCGTCACAGCCTGCGCAGGGCGTGGACGATGTCGCGCAGCAGGTCGGGGTCCTCCAGACCGGTGCGGACGGCAGGTGCGGACACGGTGATCAGGCCGGCCTCGGCGAGGTCGGCCAGCAGTACGCGGACGACCGTGAGCGGCAGGTCCGCGTCGGCGGCGATCTCCGCGACGGGGCGCGGTGCCCGTCGTACGAGCTCCAGCAGCGAGCTGCGGGCGTGGTCGAGCCGTGACTCGGTGCCGTCGGCCGCCGTCGCCGAGATCCTCGACATCAGATCGAAGGAGTGCTCGGCGGCGGGCCGGGTCCGGCCCCGGGTGACGGTGTACGGCCGCACCATGGGGCCGGTCTCGTCCTCGTACCAGGTGTCGCTCACGGCCGCCCGTCCGGAAGTCTGCGTCGTCGGCTAGAGGTCTGCGTCGTCGGCCTGGCCGCCCGATCGCGCGGGTACGGCCATGTGCCGACCCACCTTCGTGACCAGCAGGGACATCTCGTGGGCGAGCTGGCCGACGTCGGTTGCGAAGTCGGACAGCACGGCGAGCCTGCTGCCGTCGCCGGCCGGTGTGACGAAGAGATAGGCGTCGTCGAGCATGACCATGGTCTGCCGCACGTCGCCCGCGCCGAACCGGGAACCCGCCTCGTTCGCAAGGCTGTGGAACCCGGCGCAGACGGCGGCCAGGTGGTCGATGTCCCTGCGAGGCATACCGCGGGAGGCGCAGATCGCGAGGCCGTCCGCGGTGAGCAGCACGGCCTGGCGGACGTTCTCGGTCTTGGCCAGCAGCTCGTCCAGCAGCCAGCCGAGGTCCGGCTGGCTGTACGCCGGTGCGTCGGCGGATCTGTGCTCGGGTGCCTCAGACATCGTCGTGCGTCCCTTCATCGGTGGTGCGAGGGCGTGGCGTGCTGCTCGCCGGCGCCGGTCCTGCGGGTTCGCCCCTGCGGCCGCGGTCCAGCCCACGCTGGAACGACCCGAAGATGGAACGCATCTCGTCCGCGGACACCTCCCGTGCGGGCGCGGACTCCGCCGCGGCGGGCGCGTCCCGCAGGGGCGCGGCGAGGGAGGCCTGCCGCACCCGTGTGGGCAACGCATGCGGCACCACCTCGCCGGCCGCCTCGACCGGGCCGGGCTCGGCAGGACCGTCACCCCGGCCTCGCCGGGGCAACGGGGCTCCCTGGTCCGGCCGGCCACGCTCGGGCAGCTCGCCGGACTCAGCCCGACGCTGCGGCAGTACGTCGCCGTGGCCGCCGAACGCCTCCGCCGTGTCCCCCGGACGGCGCTCGGCCGGACCGTCGGACTCGTCCCGACCGCGCTGCGGCAGGGGACCGCCGTGTTCCTCCTGGTCACGCCCGGGCTGCCCGGCTGCGCCACGACCACTCTGCGACGAGCCCTCGCCGCGGTCCGCGCCCCGACTGCGCTGTCGCTGCGGAAGCACACCGGCCGGCCCCTCGGCGGGGGCGGACAGGACCTCGCCGGCGTGCTCGTCGAACGAGGCACCCGCCTGCGTGCGCCGGCCCGCGTCACCCTGCGGCACCCCGGCACCCGGCCTGTCCGGGCCGCGCTCCCGGTCACGCCGGGGCAACACGTCCGTCTCACCGTGGCCGCGGTGAGGAAGCGGGCTCGCACCGTCGGAGCCTGCCTCGGGGGTGGGCCGCGCCCGCTCCTCCCCCGTCGTGCTCTCCGGCCGGTGGGCCCGGGCCCCCGCCGGGGCGTCCGTCGGTGCGACCGGGGCGAGGAGCGCGCCGGGGAGCAGCACCACCGCCGTCGTGCCGCCGTACGGGGACCTCGTGAGGGTCACGCCGATGCCGTGCCGCTCCGCCAGCCGGCCCACGATGTACAGGCCAAGACGCTCGTCCTGCGCCGGGTCGAAGTCGCCGGGCCTGGCGAGCGTCCCGTGGGCTTCCTCCAGCTCGGTGTCGTCCATGCCGAGGCCGCGGTCGTCGATCTCCAGGACGAAGCCGTTGCGGACCTCGCTCGTCCGCATGGTCACCTGGGTGTGCGGCGGGGAGAACGCCGCGGCGTTCTCGACGAGCTCGGCGATCAGGTGCACCACGTCCGCCACCGCCTGCGCGCTCACGCCCACCGACGGCATGGGCGGCACGACGACCCGGGTGTAGTCCTCGATCTCGCCCACCGCGGCACCGACGACGTCCACGACCGGCACCGGCTTGCGCCACCGGCGTCCCGGCGTGGCGCCGGCGAGGATGATCAGGCCCTCCGCGTGGCGGCGCATACGGGTCGTCAGGTGGTCGATGCGGAACAGGTCCTCCAGCGTGTCCGGATCGCTGGTACGCCGCTCCAGGGTGTCGACGAGCTTGGACTGGCGGTGCACCAGCGCCTGGTTGCGCCGGGCGATGTTGAGCAGTACGGCGAACACCCCACGGCGCAGCGTCGCCTGCTTGACGGCCGCCTCGACAGCCGCGAGGCGTGCCGTGTTGAGGGCCTGGCCGACCTGGCCGATCTCGTCCAGGTCCTTGGCCTCGGCGCCGAAGTCGAGCGGCGGGGCCGCGGCCGCCGGGTCGATCCGCTCGCCTGCGGCGAGGCGTTCCATCACCTCGGGCAGCTGACGGCTGGCCAGCACGTCGGCGGCGTCGCGCAGTTCCTCCAGGCGCCGCGAGATCCGCCGGCCGCTCGTCATCGAGAACCAGATGGAGAGCCCGACGGCGATCAGCCCCACCCCGCCGACGACCGCGGCCTTGACCATCTCGTCGTAGGCGTAGGCCCGTCCGCGGTCCGCGGCGTTGAGCGCCGACTCGGTGCACAGGAGCATGTAGCGCTTGACCGCCCGGTCGGTGGTCGTACGCCAGGAGTCGGTGGCCATGGCCGCGCCCGCACCGGACGCTCCGGCCCGCAGCAGCGCGTCCTCGCCCGCCACGAGCGCCCGGTACTCGCCGGTGCGCTCGAAGTCCGTGAACAGTCTGCGGGAGTCGGCGGCCAGATCGGGGACATAGGTGCGGTGGAAGACCCGCCGGTCCTCGATGGTGGCGGTGAGGGTGTCGTACTGCCGGTCCGTGAGGCCTCCGGTGGCGCGGGCCCCCGCGACGAAGGCGTCCTCACGGGAGACGAACTCGCGGACCCGCACCAGTTCCACGACGACCTGCGCTTCACGCGCGAGCTGGCCGGCCTGCAGCGCGGTGAGCGTGGACTGCACGTCGAAGGCCGGCTCGACGATCCCGGTGTAGCCCTCGATCGACCCGTCCCAGGTGATGTCTCTGGCCAGCACCCGCTCCCGCAGCCCGTCGAGGCGGTCGACCGCCGCTCCCATCGCGTCGACGGACTCCCGCTGACGGCCGGAGAGCTCGGATCGCCGCTCACCGTCGCCGATCGCGTCGCGCATCTCGGCGACGGTCCGGTCGGTGTTCCGCTGCTGCCGCATCAGCGCGGCGAGGGCGGCCTCGCTGCGGTTGCGTGCCGTGCCGAGATACTCCGCGGAGAGCCGGCGTTCGATCTGGATCTGGCCCACGGCGGTGTCGATGGGCGTACCGAAGCTCTCGTACACCCCCTGCAGCCTGACCAGGGCGCGGAGGTCGCCGGTGACGGAGACCATGGCGAAGCTCCACAGCATCAGGAGCGCGACGACCGGTATGACGGTGAGTGTCACGATCCGGCCACGGATCGTGGGGCGGCGGAGTCGCCGTCGCATGGTCTCCCCTGAGCATGTCGAGCACGATGACGTAGTTGACCAACCGCGGTTAGTTACCCCTTGGTAGCGGCGTCAAGTTACGGGATTCTGGCACGTCGGCGCAATGGTTTCCTCCGGTAACGAAGTCGATGGGTTCCGAGCACCGATATCCGGGGGCCTGCGGGGTAGGCGAGTCCTCGATGAACGCAGAACCGCACGTCGTGATCGAGGAATCACGGCGTCACGACACAGGTGACGGATCAGGCAGCGCAGGCGCCCGGTCGGCCACCACGGCGTTCCTGCTCCAGCACTGTCCCTGGGCGGATCTGGACGCGGTGCTCCTGGTCGTCTCCGAGCTGGTCGCCAACGCGGTACGGCACACCACGGGCTGGTGGCGGCTGCATCTGACGGCGGGCGCGGACACCCTGGTCGTCGCGATGGAGGACTCCAGCCGGCAGCCGCCCGTCGCGCGCCGGCCGGACCTCGGAGGCGGCGGTGGCGGCTTCGGCTGGCACATGGTGCAGCACCTGGCGGGGCGGGTGGAGGTCCGCCCCCTGCCGCACGGGAAGCAGGTGCAGGCGACCTGGATACGCAGCGCGGCAGGCGCCCCTTCCGGCTGCTGATCCACTCGGCTTCCCCCGGCGCTCGGTCAGGGGGCACTCGGTCAGGCCGGCGGAACAGACAGACGCACCGCGCAGCCGCACCGACAGACGGTACGGACGCAGAGGCGGGGGGCGGGGGGGACCCGACCGCCCCCCCACCCAGGGGGGATGGGGGAATAAGAGGCGGGGCGGGGAAGCCCCCCAACACAAAAGAG
>NZ_JBEXSW010000041.1:0-77925 GCF_040613775.1 Streptomyces sp. NPDC006208
GCGGGCGCCCCCACCCTGAGGGCCCCGCACGCGGGCCGTGCGGTCGCGGCGGGCGTGGGGCCGGTCCGCGGCCTGTCCGAGGGGCGCCTGACGAGGAAGCCGTACCGCGGGGCTCCTCCATGGGGCCGTGTGCCGGTGGCGGGCGCCCCTACCCTGAGGGCCCGGTACGCGGGCCGTGCGGTCGCGGCGGGCGTGGGGCCGGTCCGCGGCCTGTCCGAGGGGCGCCTGACGAGGAAGCCGTACCGCGGGGCTTCCCCATGGGGCCGTGTGCCGGTGGCGGGCGTCGGGCCGGGCTGCCCGCCCGAAGGGCGGCCTGCGAGGTACCTGGCGCCAGGGCCTTGCACGGGGCGGCGTGCGGGCCGCGTGGCCGGGTCCGCTTCCTGTCCGAGGCGGGTCCGCGAGGGAACCCCCACCCCGGAGGGCCCGCACGCGGGCCGTGCGGGCGTCGGGCCGGTCCGCTGCCCGTCCGAGGGTCGTACAGGCGTAGCCCGCGGTTCAAGTGCCGTTCAGGCGGGCGCGCGAGGGTGGCGCAATCATCAGCCGGCCCGGACGCGCCTTCAGGAGACCCCGATGTCGCTCACTCGCAGGGATTTCACCAGACAGACCGCTCTGACCGGTGCGGGTGTCGCCCTCACCGGTGCCGTCGGCACGCTGGCCACCGCGCCCGGCGCACTCGCGGCCGAGGAGGCCGAGCAGACCGAGGGACGCGGCCACGGCTGTGAGCCCGGCTACGGGCCGCTCGTCCCCGACCCCGACGGCATCCTCGCCCTGCCCGCCGGCTTCTCGTACCGCGTCCTCACCCGTGCCGGGGTCACCACCCTGGAGTCGGGCGAGTTCACCCCCGGCAAGCACGACGGCACCGCCACGTTCGAGGGGCCGCGCGGTGTCACGCTGCTCGTCGTCAACCACGAACTCAAGGGAGCGCGTTCCACCGTCGCCCACCCGGTGCCGCTCACGGAGGGTCTCGTCTACGACCCCGCGGCGCCCGGCGGCTGCACCGTCGTCGAGAGCCGCCGCAGCGGCGAGGTCGCCCAGTGGGTGGGCATCGCCGGTACCGTGCAGAACTGCGCGGGCGGCTCCACTCCCTGGGGCACCTGGCTGACCTGCGAGGAGACCGAGGACCGGGCCGGCAAGAACGGCGCGACCAAGGACCACGGCTATGTCTTCGAGGTCGACCCCTGCGACCGCCGCGCCAACCGGAACCCGCAGCCCGTCAAGGCGCTCGGCCGGTACGCCCACGAGGCCGTCGTCGTCGACCCCAAGCGTGGCCACCTGTATCTGACCGAGGACGCGGACACACCCAACGGCCTGCTGTACCGCTGGGTCCCGCCGCACGGCTTCAAGCACGGCCGCGGACAGCTGCGCAAGCTCGCCGACGACGCCGGTGTGCTGCAGGCGGCCACCTGCTACGACTCCGGCGGCCGGTTCGTCGACGACCTCTCCCGTGCCACGAAGATCGGCACGGTGTACGGGGTGGACTGGACGGAGGTGCCCGACCGCGACGCCAGGACCGTCTCGGTGCGCAAGCAGTTCACCGACAGCGAGGTGACCCGCGGCCGCAAGCTCGAGGGCATGTGGTGGGGTGACGGCGGTGCCTACGTCGTCTCCTCCTACGCCCGCGAGGAGAGCCCGCAGCAGCACGACGGACAGGTCTGGTTCTACGACCCGCGGCGCCGGACCCTGACGCTGAAGGTGCTGTTCGGAATGAACCCGGACCCGTCGCAGGACGGTGCCTACAACGGCCCGGACAACATCACGGTCTCGCCCTACGGTGGCGTGATCCTCGCCGAGGACGGCGAAGGCGTCCAGCATCTGATCGGGGCCACCGACCGCGGCCGCACCTACCCGATCGCCCGCAACGAGCTGAACCTCGGCACCGCGGAGGACCCGGACTACAGCGAGTTCGCGGGCGTCACCTTCTCGCCGGACGGGCGGACGCTGTACGCCAGCATCCAGACCCCTGGAATCCAGCTCGCGATCACCGGCCCCTGGAAGCGCCGGCACCGTCACTGACACCGAAAGCCGGGCGCGCGTAAATACATTGGCGCGCCCGGCAGTTCGTTCCTAGAGTCTGAACCACGAACTGCACCTCCCGGTGCGCCGGCCGCGGCTACTTCCTCCAACGAAAACACGCCGCTGCCATCTTCGATCTCGGGAGGCTCGGCACGTGGGACGCCCGGTGCGCAGGCGACGGCTACTTCGGATCGGACGGTTGCGGGTTCAAGTCCCGCCCGGCGGCGGCCGGTAGCTCAATCGGGTAGAGCATCTGACTTATGCCGTCGCCGTCTCGATCTCGGGCGTCCCCCTGCTGTGCTTCCCCCGCGAATTCGGGGAATTCAGATGACGCGCTTCAACAGCCGTGCGGCCCGCGACGAGGCCGCCGAGTACTCGTACATCGGCTCGACCGGCCGCGTTCTGTTCACCCGCGAGGGCGGTGCCGGTGTCGAGCGGGATGCGCGTTCGGAGCTTTTTCTTCTCGCGGTCGCCAACTTCGTGTCCCAGCGGACCTTCTACGAGTCGGGCAGCGACCGCGACAGCCGTTTCACCGCGCTCGTCCGTGAGCTCGCCGTCGCGGACCCGCAGTGGACCGCGGGTCTGCTCGGCTGGCTGCGCGGCGAGGCCCACATGCGGACCGCCTCGCTCGTCGGCGCCGCGGAGTTCGTCAAGGCCCGCCTCCAGGCGGGGGCGACCGACGGCAGCCGCAACCGGCAGGTCATCGCCTCCGTACTGCTGCGCGCCGATGAGCCCGGTGAGCTGCTCGGCTACTGGACCTCGCGGTACGGCCGCAACGTGCCCAAGCCCGTCAAGCGGGGCATCGCGGACGCGGTACGCCGGCTGTACAGCGGGAAGTCGCTGCTGAAGTACGACACCGCGAGCAAGGGCTACCGCTTCGGCGACGTCCTCAACCTCGTGCACGCCTCGCCCGACCCGCAGAGGTCCTGGCAGGGCGCCCTGTTCCAGTACGCGCTCGACCGCAGGCACCACCCGGAGTCGGCCGAGCCGCCCGCCGCGATCCCGGTGCTCACCGCGCACCGCGAGCTGATGGCGGTGCCGGTCCAGGAGCGGCGTGCCGTGATCACCTCGCCGGGCGGCGCGGAGCGCCTGGCCGAGGCGGGCATGACCTGGGAGGCGCTGGCGGGCTGGCTGCAGGGTCCGATGGACGCGGCGGCCTGGGAGGCCGTCATCCCGTCCATGGGCGCTATGGCGCTTGTCCGTAATCTGCGCAACTTCGACCAGGCAGGGGTCTCGGACGAGGTTGCCGCTCAGGTTGCGGCGAAGATCTCGGACCCCGCGGTGGTCGCGGCCTCGCGCCAGTTCCCCTTCCGCTATCTCGCCGCGTACCAGCACGCTCCGTCGCTGCGCTGGGCCTACCCGCTGGAGCAGGCACTCGGCCACTCGCTGGCCAATGTGCCCGCCCTGCCGGGCCGGACCCTGGTCCTGGTGGACCGCTCGGGTTCGATGTGGTCGCCGCTCTCGGACCGGTCGGAGCTCAACCGCGCCGACGCGGCGGCGATCTTCGGCACGGCAGTGGCGATGCGGGCCGCCGGCGCCGACCTGGTGCAGTTCGGCACGGGCCATGTGGCTGTGCCGTACACCCGGGGCGAGTCGGTGCTCAGGGTGCTGGAGCGCTTCGGCAATCTTGGCGGCACCAACACCACCGCGGCCGTACGTGCGCACTACCGCGGCCACGACCGGGTGCTGATCGTGACCGACGAGCAGGCGGCGCACAGCCGCCATGGCAGTCCCACGGAGCCGGTACCGGCGCACATCCCGGTCTACACCTGGAATCTGGCGGGATACCGGGCCGGTCATGCGCCGTCGGGCACGGGGAACCGGCACACCTTCGGGGGCCTGTCCGACGACGCTTTTCGGATGGTGCCGTTGATCGAACAGGGCCGGGCAGCGGACTGGCCCTGGAGATGAGAGACGGCTGGACGTGGCTTTCGGACGCCTTGAAGGCGCATACTCCAGGTAATGACTAAGTCAGCCGGATCCCGGCGCCATCTGCCCTCCAGTCCCTTCAACCGTCCGGCCGCGCCAGAGCCGCCGATCGAGCGCTACGAAGCGGGCGATCGGGTTTCGCATGATCAGTTCGGTCTCGGCAGAGTCCTCGCTGTGGAAGGAGACAACGCCGCCGTGCTTGTCGACTTCTCCGGCAGGCAGGGCCGTATCCTCAGCCCCTTCGCCAAGCTGGCAAAGCTCTGAGGAGAGCCTCCGCCGGGCCCGTCGTCCCTTTGTGACGGGCCCCGGCGGACGCTTCACAGTGCCTGTGCGGCGGGCTTGACCATGCCGCGGACCGTGCGCGACTTCACGAAGTCGCCCAGCGCGGTCATCTCCCACTCGCCCGAGAACTGCTTGATCAGCTTCGCCATCATCACGCCGGTCTGCGGCTCCGCGCCGGTCAGGTCGAAGCGGACCAGTTCCTCGCCGGTCGTCGCGTCCAGCAGCCGGCAGTAGGCCTTGGCGACCTCGGTGAACTTCTGGCCGGAGAACGAGTTGACCGTGAAGACCAGGCCCGTCGCGTCGGCCGGGAGCCGGCCGAGGTCCACGACGATGACCTCGTCGTCGCCCGCGCCCTCGCCGGTCAGATTGTCACCGGAGTGCTTGATCGAGCCGTTCAGGATCGACAGCTTGCCGAAGTAGCAGCTGTCCAGGTGGTTGCGGCTCGGGCCGTAGGCGATCACCGAGGCGTCGAGGTCGATGTCCGCACCGCGGAAGGCGGGCTCCCAGCCCAGCCCCATCTTGACCTGGGAGAGCAGCGGACGGCCGCCCTTGACCAGGGACACCGTCTGGTTCTTCTGCAGGCTCACCCGTCCCTTGTCCAGATTGATCTTTCCGGTGCCGGGCGCAGGGGCGGCCGGGGGCGCTGCCGGGGGAGGCGGCGCCGCCGCGGCGATCCGCGGGTCGGGGCTCACCGCAGCCGGAGGCGTTGCCGCAGGTGCCGCCGCGGGCTCCTCCTCGACCGAGACGCCGAAGTCCGTGGCGATGCCCGCCAGCCCGTCGGCGTACCCCTGGCCCACCGCACGGGCCTTCCAGACGCCGCCCCGGAGATAGATCTCCACGACCACGAGAGCGGTCTCCGCACCGAGCTGCGGGGGAGTGAACGTGGCGAGTGCGCTGCCGTCGTCGGCGTTGCGGATGGTGGCGGTCGGTTCGATGCCCTGAAACGTCTGTCCGGCGGCGTCCGGGCTCGCGGTGACGACGATCTTCTCGATGCCGGGCGGAACGGCCGCGGTGTCCACCACGATCGCGTCGGGCGCACTGCCGCCTCCGGAGCGATACGTGACGCCGGGGCCCGCCGGCTGGTTGTAGAAGATGAAATCGTCGTCGGAGCGCACCTTGCCGTCGGCGGTGAGCAGCAGGCCCGATACGTCGAGCCGCACCGGGGCGGCGACGTCCACCGCCACCCGCGCGGCGGTCAGGGGGATGTTCGAGCCGGGGGTCATAGCTGTCATGCCAGAGGTAACGAGCCAGGGCGCTTTACCGTTCCCTTACCTTGGTCATCTGTTGCGGGGATGGTTCCTGGCCGTGCGTTCGTTGCCGAACTTGTAGGCCCCGGTCCACCGGGCCATCACCAGCTGCGCGTCACCCGATGCCACCTCGGCCAGGAACTTCTCCGCGCGGGAACCGCGCAGCGTGCCCGCGGCCCGGCCGCGGTGGGTGATGACGACCGTGCCGTCGCCGTGCTGGGCGTAACTGAAACCGAAGGGTCTGGCCATCGCCCCATCCTGGCGGGTGCGTGGCCGGCAGGTCACCTGAATTTGCGCGGTGACAGGGCGGGTCGCGATCAGTGCGGCCACTGCGGCGGGTCGGTGGCGAAGTGGCCTCCGAGAAAGGCGTGCTCCGGATTCTCCGGGTCGAGTTCGCCCTGCTCCGCGATCAGTTTCCCGGCGTACTGCTCCGAGTCGTCCTGCGGCTCGTAGCCCAGGGCCCGGGCGGTCGACAGGTCCCACCACAGCCTGGTGTTGGCCGACGACCCGTAGACGATGCTGTGACCGACCTCCGGGGCGCTGAGGGCCGCGTGGAACAGCCGTGCGCCGTCGCCGGGGCTCATCCACACCGACAGCATCCGCACCGAGGTCGGCTCCATGAAGCAGGAGCCGATGCGCACGGAGACGGTCTCCAGACCGTGCCGGTCCCAGTACAGCTGGGCCAGGTCCTCGCCGAAGCACTTGGACAGGCCGTAGAGGGTGTCCGGGCGGTGGCGGGTCTCGACGGGGATGAGCGCCTGAGGGGCGAGGGGGGATTCGCCGGCGGGGCGGGGGACGAAGCCGACCGCGTGATTGCTGGAGGCGAAGACGACGCGGCGGACGCCCTCCTCGCGGGCCGCCTCGTACAGGTTGTAGGTGCCTTCGATGTTCGCGCGAAGGATCCTGTCGAACGAGGCCTCCAGGGAGATGCCCGCAAGATGCAGGATCGCGTCCACGCCCCGTACCGCCTCGCGCAGCGCCTCCTTGTCCGCGAGGTCTGCGGTGATCGCGTCCGGCGCTCCCTCGATCGGGTTGGCGTCGAGGAGGCGGAGCTCGTGGCCGTACGCAGGCAGCAGTCCGCGCATCAGCGTGCCGAGGCCGCCGGCTGCGCCGGTGAGCAGGACGGTGCGGGCAGCGGGCATGGGCGGATCTCCTTGCGGTGTTCTCTTGTTCTGGACGTAATTCACATGTGTGGACACGCTAGGGAGTGGCCCGGAGGGCGTCAAGTGCGGTGCGGCGACCGCCAATACGCGCCGTGACTCCGGGGTGGTCGCCTTGACCTGCACAGTAGGGCTGCCATAGCGTGACGGCGTTCAGAGATATGGACGTCGATCAGAATTGTGCACGGGCTGATGGGTCCGTCGCACGGCCCAGGGAGCGCCCGTGACCTCAGACCCGCTCGCCGCCCGGCTCACCCGGGTCCCAGGACCGCTGTTCTTCCCCGTCACCGCGTACGGACCGGACGGCGGTCTCGACCTGGACGCCTTCCGCACCCATGTCAGACACGGCATCGACTCCGGTGCGGCCGCGGTGTTCGCCTGCTGCGGCACGGGGGAGTTCCACGCCCTGACCCCCGAGGAGTTCCGCGCCTGCGTCGGTGCCGCCGTCGAGGAGAGCGCAGGCCGGGTGCCCGTCGTCGCCGGCGCGGGCTACGGCACCGCGCTCGCCTCCCAGTACGCCCGGATCGCCGAGGATGCGGGCGCGGACGGGCTGCTCGCCATGCCGCCCTATCTGGTCGTGGCCGGCCAGGCAGGGCTCGTCGCCCACTACACAGCGCTCGCGGCGGCCACCTCGCTCGACGTCATCGTCTACCAGCGCGACAACGCCGTCCTCACCCCCGAGACCGTCGTCGCGCTCGCCCGGGCCGAAGGGATCATCGGTCTCAAGGACGGTCACGGCGATCTCGACCTGATGCAGCGCATCGTCAGCGTCGTCCGCCGCGACGCCCCCGAGCAGGACTTCCTCTACTTCAACGGGCTGCCCACCGCCGAGCTCACCGGTCTCGCCTACCGGGGCATCGGGATCACCCTGTACTCGTCCGCCGTCTTCGCCTTCGCCCCCGACATCGCGCTCGCCTTCCACCGGGCGCTGGCCTCCGGCGACGACAAGACGGTGAACCGTCTTCTGGACGGCTTCTTCGTGCCGCTCGTCGAACTGCGCAACGCGGGCCGCGGGTATGCCGTCTCGCTCGTCAAGGCGGGCGTACGGCTCGAAGGCCTCGACGTCGGCGAGGTGCGGCCGCCGCTGACCGAGCCGGAGGCCGCGCATGTCGAGGAGCTCGCGAGGCTCATCGAGCGCGGGCGGGCGCTGCTGGAGGACGGCGCATGAAGGCGTCCGCGTTCCTGTATCCGTGGGACGTGGTCGGCGATCCGGACGCCGCGTCGCGTATCGCAGGCCTCGGTGTCCAGCAGGTCACGCTCGCCTCCGCCTACCACTCCACGCGGGCCCTGACCCCGCGCCACCCCCGGCACCGGATCGTCACCGCCTCGCACGCCGGCCTGCTCTACCCAGCGGACCCCGCGCACTGGGCGGGCAGGGAGCTGCGCCCGTACGGCGCGGGGGACTGGGCCCCGGGCGACGCGTACGGCGCGGCCGCGGCCGCCCTCGCGGACGCCGGACTCGAGGTCCACACCTGGGTGGTCCTCGCCCACAACTCCCGCCTCGGCGCCGAACATCCCGGCACCTCGGTGGTCAATGCCTACGGAGACCGCTACCCCTGGGCCCCCTGCATCGCGCAGCCCGCCGTGCGCGCATTTCTCACCGGCCTCGCCGCCGAAGCGGCCGCCCGGCCCGGAGCGCTCGGTACCGAACTGGAGTCCTGCGGCTGGTACGGGCTCGCCCATCTGCACGCCCACGACAAGACCGCGGGCGTGGATCTCGGCGACGCGGCGCAGTATCTGATGTCCCTGTGCTTCTGCCCGGCCTGCCGGGACGGGTACGGCAAGGCAGGCGCGGACCCGGGCGAGTTGGCGGCGTCCGTGCGGCGTGCGCTGGACCCGGTGTGGCAGGGGGCCGTCCCGCCGGACACCTCGATCGACCGGCTGATCGGCCCCGAACTGGCCACGGCCACACTGGACTTCCGTACACACACCGCCCGGACGCTCCAGGAGTCGGCGATCGCTGCGGTGCGTACGGCGGCGCCCGAGGCCTTCCAGGTCCTGCTGCACGCCGATCCGGTGGCCCACCACTGCGGGGCGAACGCCGGCGTCGACCCGGCGCACGTCCTGTCGGCGGCGGACGGCGTCGTGGTGCCGTGCGCGGGCGGGCCGCACCTGCTGGAGCCGTTCGCGGCACAGGCGGGCGGGTCGTCCGTGCTGGCCGCGAACCTGACGATCGTCAGCGGCATGGGCGGCTCCCCCTCCACCCTCGCGGCGGACGCGTGTCGCGCCGCCGACTCGGGCGCCACCGAACTACGCCTCTACCATGCCGGGTTGGCGTCGGACAGGGACCTGGAGGCGGTCGCCGCGGCGCTGGCGTCGATCGCCTGACGCGAGGTGTTCCGGACGCTCCGTCGGCCCACAGCTCTCGCCCGGTACCGCGAGAGCGTGCGGCGGGGCGCACCGGTCGGCGGAGGGCAGTGGTCAATCGATGACGGCATCGGTCACCGTCGCGTCCGCCGGCGCCCGTACCGCGTTCACCACGACGGCGGCGACCGATTCCGGCCGAAGGAACTGATCGGGGCGGTACTCCTGGCCCGCCCGTTCAGCTGCCTTGCGCTGCAGCTCTGTGTCGGTCGGGCCCGGGTGAATCGAGGTCACTCGGACTCCGTTGGGTTTCTCCTCGGCCTGAAGGGCGTCTGCGAACGCTCGCAACGCGTACTTGCTGGCGGCGTAGGGGCCGCGGTTCGACTTGATCCGGAGTCCGGAACCCGCGTTGATCAGCACCACATGTCCCCGGCCCTGGCGGAGGGACGGCAGAAGCAGCCGGGTGAGTTCGGCGGCCGAGAAGAGGTTGACCGCGAAGATGCGTTGCCACACCTCCGGTGAGGCATCGGCGATCGTGCCGGGTTCGGCGACGGCGGCGTTGTGCACAAGAACGTCGAGACGATCGATGTCCGCCGTGGCCTGGGCGATTCCTCCGGGGTTCGCCAGATCGGCCACCCATGGACGGGCCTTTCCCGGCAGGTCGCGGGCGAGCGCCTCCAGAGACCTGGCATCGCGGCCGCCGAGCAGCACATCGTGTGTGGGTGCGAGTGCGCGGGCGATGGCCGCCCCGATGCCCCGGGAGGCACCTGTCACCAGTGCGCGGGGTCGTGGATCTGTCATGGCGTAGTACCTCGCAGACCGGGCCGGAAGGTGACCGGGAGGCTCGTCAGCCCACGCATGAACCGGCTGTGTCCCCAGGTCAATTCGGAGGGATCGACCGCGAGCGCCAGTTCGTCGCAGCGTTCCAGGAGGGTGCGGAGCGCGATCGTGCCTTCCGCTCGGCCGAGCGGCGCGCCCAGGCAGTGGTGGATTCCGTGCCCGAACGCGAGGTGTCCTCGGCTGTCGCGGAGGATGTCGAACCGGTCGGGCTCGGCGAAGCGGTCCGGATCCCGGTTACCGGCGCCGTAGGAGAGCAGCACGGCTTCTCCGCCCCCGGGAACGGTCACTTCTCCGATCTGGATGTCGCAGGTCGTGAACCTCAGGACGGGCGCCATTTTGATGGGGCCGTTGTAGCGCAGGATCTCCTCGACCGCCTGCCACATGAGGTGCGGCTCCCTACGGAGCAACTCCAGCTGCTCAGGGTGTTCCAGCAACGCCAGCACACCGCTGCCGATGAGATTGGCGGTCGTCTCGAAACCGGCCACCAGGAGGAGGAAGGACATACTGATCACCTCGTCCTCCTCGTGATCGGCCTCGAGGAGCCGCCCCAGCAGATCTTCGGAGCCGGCGGGGCCATTCCTCTTCGCCTTCAGAAGTCCGGTGAGGTAGTCCCGCATCTCGGAGGCGGCATGCGGCATGCGGCTGTCGTCGCCCTCGCTCATCTCCACGTAGACGCCGGCCAGCCGCGCAAAGGTGTCCCGTCCCTCGGCAGGTACGCCCAGTGCCTCCGATATGACCGTGAGCGGCAGACGCTTTGCGAAGTCGGCGATGACATCGAGGCGCCCCAGCGGAAGGAACGGGGCAATGAGCTCGTCGGTGATCTCCTGTATGCGTGGACGCAGGGCTTCGATACGGCCCGGTGTGAACTCACCTGCCACCAGCGCACGCAGTCTGGTGTGGTCCGGGGGGTCGCTGCGAAGCATGTTGCGCGTGACGGTATAGGTTTCGCCGGCAAACACCCACGGCACGGACTGCGCCGCCCTGTTGCAGCGCCGCGGATCGTTGCTCAACCGTGGATCCCTGCTCGCTGTCCGGATGTCCTCATGGCGTGTGACCAGCCACACGGGAGCGCCGGCGAACACCACGCGCCGTACAGGCCCTTCGGCCCGGAGCTGCGCGAGCAGCGGATACGGGGCGTTGACGTAGCCCTTCTGCTCCATGAGATCGGTGACGCCGTCGGCGGTCGTCCGGTCGTGGGTCATGCGGCAAGAGACGGCTCTG
Source organism: Streptomyces sp. NPDC006208 (assembly GCF_040613775.1). NCBI lineage: Bacteria > Bacillati > Actinomycetota > Actinomycetes > Kitasatosporales > Streptomycetaceae > Streptomyces > Streptomyces sp. NPDC006208. Next base: position 10,997 of record NZ_JBEXSW010000041.1, read on the forward strand.
TCGGCCTGTTCGGCATTCACGGGTCCTCCCTGTACCGCGGAGTCGCTTGTGGCCGGTGAACTCGTGTGTGACCGGGCAGCGCCAGGCGTACCGGCAACGCGTCGCAGTGGGGGTCCGAGGGGTCGGCTGTACGTGGAGTCCAAGCGCCCCATGAGTGATAGATGCTGCTGTTCCGCCGCTCCAGGTAGCAAATGAGATTGATCGGCCACCCGGTATTGACGAAGACGTACTTGTCCATCCGCGTCGGGTGCTCGCTCAGCGGCGACCCGTTGCCGCCCGGAGAGTCGATGTTGTGCCAGTCGGGGTGGAGGTGTATCGACCCGAGAATGTCGAGTCCGTCCAATTCGGCGTCCCGCATGATATGGAGCAGATCGGCGGAATCGCACCAGTAGCCACGATGGGGGTTCTCGTAGGCCGTTCCGAAACAAGGAACTATGGATTCCGAGAATTCTCCCAGGGCCGCGCTGTCGGTGGCCCGGACGTTACGGCCGAATTCGACCCGCTCGACGCGGGCGCTGTCGCCCCGCAGGCAACCGACGAGCACGCCGAAGCAGGGGTAGGGAAAGCCCGGCCTGATCGCTCCATAGACACGAAGTGCGGCGTCGAGGAACGTGGAGCAGGCGGCACTCTCGAGGAAGACGTCCACGCTGTCCGCGCGTCCGTCGGGACGGGGACCGCCACCGGTCGTCACCATCAGCGCTCCATGCGTACGACGGGAACAGAAGTGAACCCGCGCAACCGTCCGAGACGCTGCACAGGTTGCTGCGCAGGCGCGAGATCCGGGAGGCGCCGCCGTAGCCGCCGAAGCACCATCGACATCTCCAGGTACACCAGTTCGGCGCCGAGGCAGTGGTGCGCACCTCCGCCGAAGCTCAAGTGACGTGCCCCGTCGCGCCCCGGCCGGAATTCATCCGGCCGGGGGAACATGCCGGGATCCCGGTTGGCGGCACCCAGCACCGGCCAGACCTGCGCTCCCGCGGGTACCGTCACACCGCTGAGGACCACCGCCCTCGTGGGGATCCGGGGGGCGGGCGTGAACTGTACGGGCGCGTCGTGGCGGAGCACCTCGTCGACGAACATCCGAGCGCCGGCAGGGCCGTCCAGGAAGACCGCACTCTCGGGGTGGCGCATCATCAGGACGATCCCGGTCTCGATCCCCGCAGCGATCTGCGGGTACCCGGCGACCATGAGTCCCGTGAGAATGCTGACCAGTTCGTCATAAGGCAGGGCCTCAGGACAGTCGGTGTGCGCGCGGACGAGTTCGGACGTCAGATCATCGCCAGGCGCACGGCGCCGCCGGACCACTTCCGCCTGGAGGTAGTCGGTGAGCTGCCGCATCGCCGCGGCGCCACCACAGTCCAGTCCGGGCAACGGCCCTGAGGTGGGGAAGATGTCGGCGACGAGCGTCGACACGAGGTCCCGATCGGCCTGAGGCAATCCCAGCAAGTGCATGATCGCGTCGCGGGGAACGGCCTCGGCAAGTGCGGTCATGTCGGCGACGCCGTGGCGGAGGGTCTCCACCACAGGGGCGAGCAGCCGGTCGCAGAGTCCGCCGAGCCATGGCTGCTGACGTCGCACATGCTCGACGAATCGCCTGGCCACCGCGGTGCGCATTCTGGTGTGCCGCGGTGGGTTCTGTGAGCTCATGACGCGTGACAGCACGGGCGCCGCACGGTGCGCCTTCCCACCGGAGGGCCTGTGCGCGCCCGGCGCCAGGAAACACCCGCGTTCGGTCAGAACGCGCTGACAGTCCGTGTAACGGGTCAGCAGGTAGGAGCCGGTCCCGCACAGGTACACCGGTTCCGTCGCACGCAGTCGCTCATAGACGGGATACGGGTCGCCGGAGTGAACATCTGTGAGGGCGTCGGTGGAGCCGATGGTTCCCATGGCGTCAACCTCTCGCGGTGAGTGCGGTTGTAGCCCGGCCATTCCTTGTCCGATGGGACGGAGGTCCCCTTGCGTGGTGGAACGGAGGTCTCGCGTCAGCCCACCACCATTGACCACTCCAATCGGGTGAATCGCGACTTGGGGTGCAGCTGGATTGCTCCGAATGGGTGAGTCGCGTCTCGTCGGAGGAGTTGGAGGCGGGGGTCTGGACGTCCGGTGGAGAAATGGGCCGGGTGCTGGTCACGCAGCCAGGCCGCTGCCACTCTCCCCTCAACAACGCAGCAGCCGAGAGTGCCTGCCTGCCACGAGAAGGATCACCATGCGTAACACTCGCGTGATCTGAAGTGGCCTTCCCGGGGGCACAATCCAGCTACTCGTTGCCCGGATCGAGCCACCGAGGAGCGCAATGACAGCCAAGATCGACCATTTCTTCCAGGTCAGCGCCCGGGGTTCGACCTACGCCCGTGAGATCCGAGGCGGCTTCGCCACGTTCTTCACGATGGCCTACATCCTGGTCCTCAACCCGATCATCCTCAGCAGCACCACCGACAAGTTCGGCAACAGGCTCTCCGACGTCGAAGTGGCCACCGTCACCGCCCTGGTGGCCGCCGTGATGACCGCGATCATGGGCCTCGGCGGCAATCTGCCCCTCGCCGTCGCCGCCGGCCTCGGTCTCAATGCCGTCGTCGCCTTCCAGATCGCGCCCCTGATGAGCTGGCCCGACGCGATGGGCCTGATCGTCATCGAGGGCCTGCTCATCTGCGTCCTGGTCGTCACCGGGCTGCGTGAGGCCGTCATGCACGCGATCCCCCCATCGCTCAAGCAGGCCATCAGCGTGGGCATCGGCGTGTTCATCGCGTTCATCGGCTTCATCGACGCGGGCTTCGCCACCCGGATCCCCGGCGAGCAGGGCACCGTCCCCGTTCAGCTCGGCCTGAACGGGCAGCTGTCCGGCTGGCCGGTCCTGGTCTTCTGCATCGGCGTACTGCTCACCATCTCCCTGATGGCCCGCAGGACGCGCGGCGCGATCCTCGTCTCCATCGTCGTCACGACCGTCCTGGCCATCGTCGTCAACGAGATCGCCACCATCGACCCGCGTGCCTGGGGACTGACCGTCCCTGCCGTACCCGAGAGCGTCGTGGCCGCACCCGAATTCGGTCTCGTCGGAGCCTTCAGCCTCTTCGGCGCGTTCGAGCAGGTCGGCGTCATCACCATCGTGCTGCTCGTCTTCACGCTGCTCCTCAGCGACTTCTTCGACACCATGGGCACTGTCGTCGGCGTCTCCAACGAGGCCGGCCTCCTCGACGAGAAAGGCGATGTCCCCAACCTCGGCCGCGTCCTGCTGATCGACGGCGCCGCCGCCGTGGCGGGCGGTGCGGCCTCAGCGTCGTCCAACACCTCGTACATCGAGTCGGCGGCCGGCGTGGGCGAAGGCGCCCGCACCGGGCTCGCCTCCGTGGTCACCGGCGCGCTGTTCGCCCTCGCGCTCTTCCTCACCCCGCTCGCCACCGTCGTCCCCGCCCAGGCCGCCGCCCCGGCGCTGGTCGCCGTCGGCTTCCTGCTGATGGCACAGGTGCGGCACATCGACTGGGAGCGGTACGAGGTCGCCATCCCCGCCTTCCTCACGATCGTCGTGATGCCGTTCACGTACTCCATCACCAACGGCATCGGCGCGGGCTTCATCGCCTACGTCGTCATCAAGACCGTGCTGGGCAAGGCGCGTGAGGTGCACTGGCTGCTGTGGGGCACTGCGGCGCTGTTCCTCGTCTACTTCGCCATCGACCCCGTCGAGCAGCTGTTCGGCGTCAAGTAGCGTTCCGCGCACCGGAGACGGCCCGCAGCGCGGCGCGGGCCGCGCCGCACGGGACCACGGCCAGTCCCTCGAGCCGTTCAGCCGTACATCTGCGCGACCCGTTCGGCGACCGAGAACGTGCACTCGCACTCGGGGCAGGTCGCGCGCCCGAAGAGATACGTCAGCCCCTCGGCGACCTTCTGCTGCCCGGACTCACGGGCCATGGTGTGCAGCCGCCGCGCGACCCCGGTCAGCCCGGCCGGGTCCGCGGGGTACAGCGCCGCCTTGGCCGGATCCTCCTCGGTCACATGGTCGCCCGCGGCGGCGAAGCAGCCGTACGAGCCGAACGCGACGAACATCCCCGCCGCGCACTCCGGGCAGTCGAGCTCGTACTCCTCCTGGAACACGCCCTCCAGGCACTCGGACCAGACGGGCACTCCCTCGAACGCGAGCACGCACTGCAGCAGATACACGAAGCCGGCGGCGTCGTCCTTTGGGACCTGAGCCAGACAGGCGCGGGCGACCGGCAGCAGCTCGGCGATCTCGGCGCCGTGCCGCTCGCGGCGGTCCGCGTCCGCGGCGGCGACGATCAGGCCCGCCATCAGCACCGCGTCGACCGGCTCGCCCGGAGCGCGGCCCCTCGCGATGTCGGTGAGCTGCGGCAGCGCCGCGTAACTCGCCTCGTACACCGAGCCCTGGTGGCACAGCGCCGACCACAGGTCGCTCCACACCTCGCTGTCCTGCTCCCGGCCGCGGCCGAGGCAGGCGAACAGGCCGGGTATGTTCCCGGCCGAGCCGTACGCGTGCGTGAGCTGCGACCAGTCGGTGGCGGAGGCTGTCATGGCGTGCATTCTGGCAGCGGCCACCGACAACGAAGCCCCCACGAAGCCCTACTCCCGGACGTCGCGCTTCGCCTCGTACCGCAGGGCCGCGCCGGTGACCACCGCGCCCAGGCCCTCCCACACGGCCACGCCGATCATGCCCGACGGGGCGCGGCCGCTGAGCACCGTGAGCGTGAAGACCGTGCAGGTCAGCAGGCGGAAGGGGACGGTCCAGCGGAAGAAGGGCTTCCAGTCGGCCAGGGAGGCCAGGACGTAGTAGACGCCCATATTGACGGCGGCCATCGATGACGCGGTCACGAAGACCAGCGTGTGGTCTCCCTCCGCGCGGCGGGATTCAGCTGTGGAGTCGAAGCCCATGGCGGCGATCAGGGCATCGGGGGCGATCAGCCCCAGCAAGCCGAGGGCGGCGGCCAGGACACCGAAGACCGCCATGGTCCAGCCGGACGGGGAACGGGGCAGGGTACGCACGGAATTCCTCGGGACGCAGGGGATGACGACCTTCGCGAGACCCTGCATACAGCGCGCCCCGCCCCGGTGAACAGGCCCTGCCCGGGATCAGTCCAGCGCCGCTTTCATCATCTTCTGCGCGATCGGCGCCGCCAGCCCGTTGCCGCTGACCTCGGAGCGGGCCGCGCCCGAGTCCTCGACGACCACCGCGATCGCCACCTCCTTGCCGGTGTCCGGGTCCTTGCCGTATGCCGTGAACCAGGCGTACGGCGACTTGCTGTTGTTCTCGCCGCGCTGGGCCGTGCCCGTCTTGCCGCCGACCTCGGCGCCGGAGATCTGCGCGTTGGAGCCCGTGCCCTCCTCGACGACCGTCACCATCGCGCTGCGCAGCTGCTCGGCGGTCGAGGACGACACGATCCGCCGACCGTCCCCGTCTCCGTACGACTCCAGGGTGTCGCCGTCCGCGTCCACGACCTTGGAGACCATGTGCGGCGTGGCCAGCACGCCGTCGTTGGCGAGCGCCGCCGACACCATGGACATCTGCAGCGGGGTCGCCGTCACGTCGAACTGGCCGATACCCGTCAGCGCCGTCCCCGCCTCGTCCATCCCCGACGGGTAGAGGCTGGCCGTCGCCCGGACCGGCACATCCTGCTCCGCGTCGTTGAACCCGAACTTCTCGGCCATCGCGCGGACCTTCTCCTGGCCCAGGTCGACGGCCATCTTGCCGAAGACGTTGTTGCAGGAGAACTGCAGGGCCGTGCGGATGCTGGCGTTCTCGCAGGGCGCGGACGGGTTCTCGTTCTCCAGGGCCCGGGTCGAGCCGGGCAGCCGGTACGGGTCCGGGCTCTCGGTCTTCTCGTCGGCCGAGTCGTACAGACCGTCCTCCAGCGCGGCCGCCGCGACCACCAGCTTGAACGTCGAGCCGGGCGCCAGCGGCTGGCGCAGCGCCCGGTTGAGCAGCGGCTGGTCCTTGTCCGCCAGCAGCTCGCTCCATGCGTCGCCGTCCGTCGTGGAGCTGATGGCCGAGGGGTCGTACGAGGGGGTGCTGACCATGCCGAGGATCTCGCCGGTCTTCGGGTCCATCGCGACGGCCGCGCCCTTGGTGTCGCCGAGTGCCGTGAAACCGGCCTCCTGGACGGAGGGGTCGATGGTGGTCACCACATCGCCGGGCTGCTGCTGCTTGCCGGTGAGCACGTCCACAGGGTTCTTCAGCCGGTTGTCGGTCCCGTCCAGCACCCCGGAGTGGATGCCTTCGAGCTGGGTAGCGCCGAACGCCTGCGAGCTGTAGCCGGTGACGGCCGCGTACAGCGCACCGTCGGTGTAGGTGCGCTTGTACGCGAGATCGCTGCCCTTCGTCCGCTTCGATCCGGTGACCTCGGAGCCGGCCACGACGATGCCGCCGAGCGGCTGCGCGTACCGCGCGATGACATTCCGCTGGTTGTGCTCGTTGTTGGCGAGGGCCTTGGCTTCGTACGCCTGCACCCAGGTCGCCCGCACCAGCAGGGCGAGCACCAGCAGCAGACTGAAGACGGCGGCGCGCCTGATCGTCTTGTTCATCCCTCATGACGACGAGCGCCGCCGGACGGCCGTTCCCCGCCTCCGCCCTTCTCAGGACTTTCTCATCTCGGAGGGGGCCGGAACGGCACGCGGCGGCCCGGTCAGCGGGGCGAGATGAACCCCGTCTCGTACGCCGCGATCACCGCCTGTGTACGGTCCCGGGCGCCCGTCTTCGCCAGCACCGATGCCACATGCGTCTTGGTGGTCGCGGGACCCACCCCCATCCGGCCGGCGATCTCCGCGTTCGTCAGGCCGGTCGCCATCAGCCGCAGCACCTGCGCCTCCCGCTCGGTCAGCCGCGCGGCCCACGCAGGGGCCGGGGCGGGCTCGCGGCGGCCGTACTCGGCGGCCAGCGAGCGCACGGCCGCGGGGAAGAGCAGCGAGTCACTGCGCGCGACCAGCCGGACCGCCTGCACCAGTTCCTCCACGGCGGCCCGCTTGAGCAGGAACCCGGCCGCTCCGGCGCGCAGCGCCTCGTACACGTACGCGTCGTTCTCGAAGGTCGTCACCACCACGATCCGCGGAGGCTCCGCCAGCGTGCCCAGTATCTGCTCACTCGCCCGGATCCCGTCGATCTCCGGCATCCGCACATCCATCAGGACCACGTCCGGGCGCAGCTCGCGTACCACCGACACCGCCTCCGCGCCCGTCGCCGCCTCGCCGACGACCTCGAGGTCGGGCTCGGCGTCGAGGATGACGCGCAGCGCCGTACGGACCATGCGCTCGTCGTCGGCGAGCACCACCCGGATCGCGCTCATCGCCGGCCGTCCAGGGGCAGCCGCGCGGACAGCCGCCACACCGCGCCGTCGGGGCCGGCCTCGGCCCGCCCCCCGAGCAGCGCGGCCCGCTCGGTGATACCGCGCACCCCGCGGCCGCCGCCCGGGCGTTCGACCGGTGCCCGGTCGGGCAGCGGATTCTCCATCGTGACCTCCACCTTCTTGCCGTGCACGGTGATCCACAGGGATACGGGGGACCGCCCGGCATGCCGCAGGGCGTTGCTCAGCCCCTCCTGGACGATGCGGTACGCCTCGCGGGAGACGGTAGCGGGCACGGCCGCGAGCTCGCCGTCGACGTTGAGCGCGACCGGCACGCCGCTGCGTGACAGCAGACCGTCCAGCGCGTCCAGGGCGGGGCCGGTGGTGACCGGCGGGCCGCCCGCGTCGTCGTCCTGGCGCAACAGGCCCAGTACGGAGTCCAGTTCGCCCACGGTGCGCCGCGCGGTCTCCTCGATCGCGGCCAGCGCCTCCCGCACGAACTCCACATCGGTGTCCAGCACCTTGCGGGCCGCGCCCGCCTGCAGGGTGACGGCGCTGAGGGCATGGCCGACACTGTCGTGCAACTCGCGGGCGAGACGGTTGCGTTCGGCGAGTTCGGTGGCCCGTCGTTCGGCCGCCGCCAGCCGGTCCGCGGGGGTCGGGCCGAGCAGCAGCGGCGCCCGGCGGGCGAGCAGGGCCCCGGCCGCCGCCGAGCAGGCCGCGAGCGCGAGCAGCATTCCGATTCCGGCGACCGGGAGCAGGGCCAGCTGCCATGCCTGGTGGCCGGACAACCGGAGCGAGTCCCGCAGTCCCGGGAAGAACGGCACCAGCATCAGGCTCACCGCGAACGGCGGCAGGGCGAGGGAAGCCCCGCTGACCAGGGCGCCGAGCCCCGCATGGAGCGTGAACCAGGCAGAGGTCCGTACCCGCGCCGCCCTGCTGCGCGCGGGCCCCTCCGCGAACCGCTCTGCCGGCACCCCCGTCAGTGCTCGGGCCACACTCACGGACAGCGGTCGGGTGAGCGGGAACAGGGCCGCCGCTGTCGCCGCGAGCGGCAGGGCGACGGCGTACGCGCCGAACTGCAGGGCAGGCGACTCGGAGAACACGCCGTCCGCGCCGACAACGGGCCCCACCACCACGGTGCCCACCAGCCAGAACGGCATCAACAGTGCCCCGCCGAGCACCAGATGAACCCAGCGGAGCCTGGCCCGGACCCCGAACAGGGCCCGGCCGGCCACTCCCCAGAAAGCACCGGACCTCGTCACGCGCCGCGCCGCCGGAGCACACACACGACGCCCGCCGTCAGCAGGAGGCCGGAGATCATCTCACCAGCGTAGGTCAGCGTCATCAACCACGAGGCATCGTTCGCGGCATCGGCCACGGGCATCAGCGAGGTGAGCAGCAGCCAGCCGCCCCAGGCGCCGAGCGTGCTCGCCCCGGCCCAGGCCATGGCGAGCGGGAGCCTCACCGGCAGCCAGGGGCGGCGGCGGAACGCGAGCATCAGAGCCCCCGCGCAGGCCACGGCCACGAAGGCGAACCGGACGCCCTCAAGCAGGTAGAAGTCGGTGGTGCGTTCGGCGGCACGGCCGGGGGAGAGCGCCACGGTCGATCCGGCGGCCCACAGCAGATGCATGAGGGCCGGGAACAGCGCGATGAGCGAGCCGAGTACGGCCCAGGTCCGCACGGCAGGGCCGGTCGCCCTCGACGGCAGTTCCCACATCGTCCCGCGCCACAGGTGCCCCCAGCGATCCCTGGCATAGAGCACGGCCAGGGCGCCGAGAGCGAGGCCCTGGAGGATGAATCCGCCGTAGACCACCCCGAACACCCACTCGTCGAGGAACGGCCGTTGGGACGAGTCCTGTGCAGTGGTGCCTCCGAGGGCGGTGGCCAGCAACTGCATCGGAAAGCCGGTCATGATGGGCAGCAGCAGCCCGGTCGCTCCCCATGCCGGCACACCCAGCAGCCAGGCCGGCACGCGCAGCCCCCAGGGCCGGGTCAGCAGCAGGGCGAGGACCACGACCCCGGTGTCCATCACCACCGTGACGCTGTTGGCCACGAGCACCAGCCGGGGGTGGTCCAGCAGCATGCTGCCGTCGGGGATGCCGATCCGGCTGCCGGTGATCCAGGCGACCTTGAGGGAGAGATAGGGAACGCAGGCGGCGATCGCGAGGGCGCGCAGCGCGGAGCGCCAGGGGCGGGACCGTACGGGAAGCAGCTCGTCGGGGGCGGCGGAGAGCGGTGTCGGTGTCATGGCGTCCACGCTCGTCGCGCGGGCGCCCGCGCACCTCCTGCGCAACGACGATCCTCCTCCGCCGTGCGGCGGAGGAGGGGTACCGCTTCTCACCGCACGAGGGTGAGCACCAGTTCGTCGATCTCCTCGCCGCGGGCGTTCGCGAAGCCCCGGTCGTGGCCGGTGACGGTGAATCCGCACTTCTCCAGGACGCGTATGGATCCCTTGTTGTCGGCCGCGGCCCGCGCGTGCAGCGGACGCGTAGGTACGACGTCGAGCAGGCCGCTCAGCGCGGCCGTTGCCACGCCCCGCCCCCAGTACGCCCGGTCGATGAAGTAGGTGACCTCGCGGAAATCGGGCGGCCCGTACACCGCGGTGTGGCCGACGACCACGCCGTCGGCGAGCACGGTGCGGATGACGTCCTCGGACGCCCGGATCCGTGCCCAGTGGGCCTCGAAGGCGGCCCGGTCCGAGGGGTCCTCGCTGGTGAAGGCAGCGATCCGGTTCGACTCGGGGTCGTTCATGTGCCGGAAGAAGACCGGCAGGTCGGTGTCGTGCACCTCGCGCAGCGTGATGAACGTGGTGGCCATCGGGGTCAGAGCCTCCGGGTGGCGAGGGCGAGCCGGTCCCGGGCGTCGAACAGCGCATCCTTGATCATCTGCTCATGGGCGGGAGTGAGCCGGGCCACCGGAACCGAGCAGCTGATGGCGTCGCGGGCGGGGGTGCGGTAAGGGATCGCGACACCGAAGCAGCGCAGCCCGAGGGTGTTCTCCTCGCGGTCCACCGCATAGCCCTGCTCGCGGACGAGATGCAGTTCCTCGATGAGCTTCTCGCGGTCGGTGATCGTGTGCTCGGTCAGCGGCGCAAGTGTCTCGGGCAGCATCTTGCGTACCTGCTCGTCGCTGTAGGTGGCCAGCAGCGCCTTGCCGAGCGAGGTGGAGTGGGCGGGCAGCCTGCGTCCGACGCGGGTGAAGGGGCGCAGATAGTGCTGAGACTGCCGGGTGGCCAGATACACGACATTGGTGCCGTCCAGCCGGGCGAGGTGAATGGTCTCCGTGGTGTCGTCGGAGAGCCGGTCCAGGGTGGGCCGGGCGGCGGCGACGACCTCGTCACCGTCGATGTAGGAGGTGCCGACGAGCAGCGCCCGGACGCCGATGCCGTACCGGGTGCCGGTGGCGTCCGTCTCCACCCAGCCGAGCTCGACCAGGGTGCGCAGCAGCATGTAGAGGCTGGACTTGGGGTAACCCACGGCCTCCTGGACCGCGGCGAGCGAGTGCATGCCGGGGCGCCCGGCGAAGTATTCGAGCAACTCGACCGTCCGCACCGCGGACTTGACCTGTGCCCCACCGGAATCGACCGCTGACATCGCCTTCGCCCCTTCTTGACCGCGCAGAACGCCCGGAAATAGAGTCCCCACAGATATTCACCACCGGGAACTGTGTTCAGAATACCGAACGCTCCGGTGGCTGGGCAGCGGACCGGGTCAGCAGACCCGGCGGTAGACATGGGCAGTGGACCTGGAAGGAAGCCGCGGTGGCAGCAGCACCAGTCTGGAGTGTCGACCCCCGTACCGGGAAGCCGCGGGAGCAGGTCGCCGTGGAGTCCACATCCGGGGAGGTCGACCGGGCCGTCCGCGCCGCGCACGCGGCCCGACCCGCGCTCGCCGACCGCGGCGCACGCGCACGCCTGCTGCGCACCGCCGCCGAGCTGCTCGAGGAAACACGCGACCATGTCATCGAGGCGGCCGACGCCGAGACCGCTCTCGGGCCGGTCCGGCTGAACGGCGAACTCGCCCGCACCGCCGCCCAGTTGCGCGCCTTCGCCGATGTCGTGGACGAGGGAGCCTTTCTCGACATCCGCATCGACCACGCGGATGCCGGCCGCACCCCGCCCTGGCCGGATCTGCGCCGCTACAAGGTCCCGCTCGGCGTCGTCGCCGTCTACGCGGCCAGTAACTTCCCCCTCGCCTTCTCGGTACCGGGCGGCGACACCGCCAGTGCCCTCGCGGCAGGCTGCCCCGTCGTGGTCAAGGCCCACCCCGACCATCCCGCCACCGCTGAACTGTGCGCCTCGGTCCTGCGCCGGGCCGCTCATCGGGCCGGACTGTCCGAGGACGTCGTGGTCCTCGTCCACGGCTTCGAGGCGGGCGTCGAACTCGTACGGCATCCGCTGGTCACGGCGGCCGGCTTCACAGGTTCCGTACGCGGCGGCCGCGCCCTGTTCGACGCCGCGGCCGCACGCCCCGCCCCCATCCCCTTCCACGGCGAACTGGGCTCGCTCAACCCCGTCGTGATCACCGAGGCCGCCGCAGAGGAGGCCGCCGAGCAGCTCGGCACCGGCCTCGCCGGCTCCATGACACTCGGCGAAGGCCAGTTCTGCACCAAGCCCGGCTTCGTCCTCGCCCCCGCAGGCGACGCGGGCGACCGGGTCGTCAAGGCCCTGACCGGCGCCATAAGCGAGACCGAACCCGGGGTGATGCTCGACCGCAGGATGCGCGACGCCTTCGTCACCGGGGTGCGCGCACGGGCCGCACTCGCGGACGTCGACGCACCCGTCACCCCAGGGGCGGGTGGGGACCACACCGTCAGCGCGGGGTTCCTCACCGTCCCGGCGCGGCTGCTGGCCGGGGCGGGAGACCACGATCTGCTGCTGGAGGAGTGCTTCGGCCCGGTCACCGTGGTCGCGCGCTACGACTCCTGCGCCGAGATCACCGCCGTACTCCGGCGTCTGACCGGCAATCTCACCGCCACCCTGCACCTCTCGGGCGCCGAGGCGGCGGGCGAGGGCCGCGGCGCCGAGCTGCTGGCCGAACTCACCCCGCTCGCCGGACGTGTCCTCGTCGGCGGCTGGCCCACCGGAGTCGCCGTCGCACCCGCCCAGCACCACGGCGGCCCCTACCCGGCCACCACCTCCACCTCCACCTCGGTCGGCGCCACCGCGATCGAGCGCTGGCTGCGCCCGGTCACCTACCAGACCACCCCTGCGGCACTGCTGCCGCCCGAGCTGCGCGACGACAACCCGCTCGGACTTCCGCGCCGCGTGGACGGGCGCCTGGAACACTGAACCGCATGGATGTGAAACTGCCCGAACTTCCCTTCCCTCTGCGGGCGTACGGGCCCGAGGCCGACTGGACGCACGAGGACGGCGTACTGACCGCCTGGGCCGGGCCCCGGCAGGACCGTTTCGTCCCTCCCACCGGCCACGCCCTGGACCCGGCCTCCGACGCGCCACGCCTGCTCGGCGCACCGGAGGGCGACTTCCAGCTGCTCGCCCGGGCCAAGGTCGGCTTCGCAACCGCCTTCGACGCCGGCGTGCTCTATGTGCACGTCGGTGAGAGGGAGTGGGCCAAACTCTGCCTGGAGCTGTCCCCGGACAGGCCCACCGTGTGCACGGTCGTCACCCGCGGTCACTCCGACGACGCCAATTCCTTCGTGGTGGAGGGCGACAGCGTGTGGCTGCGGGTCAGCCGCACCGGCAAGGCGTTCGCCTTCCACGCGTCGACCGACGGCGAGCAGTGGACCTTCGTGCGTATCTTCGCGCTGGGCGACGAGGAGCAGGCGGGCGCGGCACTGGTCGGATTCGGGGCCCAGTCGCCGGTGGGGGAGGGGTGTGTGGTGACCTTCGACCGCATCGAGTACCGCCCGAGCTGGCCTGCGGGGTTGCGCGACGGGTCCTGAGCAACGGCACGGTCCACCCCGCCCCTGACGGAAAATCGGAACTGCCCTGTGATCGCTCCCCGTTAGGATGGCAGCAGACACGGGGGACGGCTCGTGCCGCCGCAAGGGCGGGGATGCGCCGTTGAGAACACCGTGATTCCTCGGGGGAGACTCGTTGCGACGTTCCATCACGCTGCTCTGCGCTGCCGTACTGCTGTGCGCGGGCTGTTCAGGAGACCCGGACGAGGACGCCGCGGACGGTGCCGGAAAGTCGTCCGCCCCGGCCGCGGACCACGGGCGGGCGGTACGGACGGCGATCGCCGCGACGGGGCGGACCACCGCCCGGATCGAGAAAAAGATCGAGACGGGCGACGGCACCAAGACCTACACCATCACCGTGGCCGGCGGATTCGACCTGGCCGCGGACAAGGGCAGGCTCGCCGTCGACCTACCGGGCGGGGCCATCAGCCATCTCGACGAGGTCTTCGCGGACGGGAACGTCTACCTGCGAGGCGTGCAGGGGCTGGAGGACACGTGGGGGTCGATGCCCCGTGACAAGGCCGAGGGCCACTACATGCTGCGCGCGCCGCTCAACGATCCCGAGCACACACTGAAGCAGGTGGCCGCGATGCGCCGGGTCTCGAAGCTCGGCGACGAGAAGGTGAACGGCGTACCGGCCACGCACTACCGCGGCACGATCGACCATGCGACGCTCACGCTTCGACTGGCGAAGAGCGCGCGGAGCAAGGCCGACGAGATGCGCGATCTGCTCGGCAGCGAGATCCCCGTCTTCGCGGACGCGTGGGTCGACGGCGAGGGGCGGGCCGTACGCGTGCGCCTGTCGTTCACCAGCAGCGTCAAGTCCGAGGTGACGATGACCCTGTCGGACTTCGGCAAGCCGGTCACCGCGTCCGCCCCGCCGTCCTCCGAGGTCGTCCCGCTGACCGCGGTGAAGGGTGTACTTCCCGGCTGAGGCCTGGACCGGTCCGCCCCTGGGCGGCCGAGGACCTGGGCTGCCGCGCCGGACTCTCCCGGGCCGGGTTCGCACGCCGCTTCACGACACTCGTCGCCCGGCCCCGTGGGCGTACCCGACCTGGTGGCGGCCGGCGCCGCCGGGCCGCCTGCTGCGCGACCCGACGGGCGCAGGCCACAGGACCGTCAGGCCGAGCCTCGGGGTCGTCGAAGGCGTACGTCCGCGTCACCAGCCGCCCTCTGGGCATACGCACCAGGACCTGCTGCACGGTAGCCGTGTTCCTCGAGCTCCTTCAGTGCCGCCGTGATCCGGTCCCTGCCCTCGGGGAACCTCTCCGCCAGCGTCCTGATGTCCACCTGCGACCCGTCGGGCAGCGACAGGATGTACGTCGCGAGCCCGATCGCGGTCAGCGACAACTCGGCATGCTGCGCAAGGTGGTTGCCGGCGATCGTGTACCGGTCGGGCTGGTGCTCGCGCACCTGGATCACGCCGGTCGTCGTTTCGTGAACGACGGAAAGCGCGCGCGGGGGCGCGTTGAGCTGCTGCTCAGCCATCAGGGAAGCCTCAACTTCCTCGGGTGGTCAGGCCCTCGATCGGGATTGCGAGTCCCGGCCGGGTGCCGTCGCCTGTATGGGGTTGTCGTGCCGAGCCTGCTTCGCGAAGTGGCATATGCGCCAGCCCAGTTGGAGCAGATCACCCGTGTGGGTGACTCGCGCGGGTTTGGTCCGGTTGGTTGGTTCTCTACCGAGGGTTCTTTGGTCGGGATCTCCCGGAACCCCGCATCCCGGCTCTCCGGGTGCCGGTCACAGCGACGACGGATCGGGTTCCGCCCGGACCGTCCTGCAGGGAGGCAGCCCGGCGTTCACGCCCCACCGGTCCGCGAGCGCCCCGGCCGGCAGCAGCCTGCGTCCCGATTCCCCCTCCGCCGGGTCCCGGACGACCGGGACCCGGTCACCGCGCGACTGCGTCGAGGTCGCCACCACCCCGTCCGCCGCCCCCAGGTCCGTGATTCCGGGAACCCGCACGGACCCTGCATCGCGCCCGCCCCCGGTGCCTGGGCCGGTTCGTGCCGCACCTCACACTGCCGTCCGCGGCGGAATGACGCGGTCCCCGTGCGCGTTCACGCCATGGCGGAGGCGGCCTCCGCGCAACGGACGACCCTGGAGTGATGAAGAAGATGCGCGTCGAGATCTGGAGCGACATCGCATGTCCCTGGTGCTACATCGGGAAGGCACGCTTCGAGCAGGGACTCGCGGCATTCGCCCATCGCGACGACGTCGAGGTGGTCCACCGCTCCTTCGAGCTCGACCCCGGCCGGGCCAAGCACGACACAGCTCCGGTGGTCGAGATGCTGGCCAAGAAGTACGGCCGCACGCTCGACGAGGCGCGGGCCATGGAGGAGCACGTCGCCTCCAACGCGCGCTCCGAGGGACTGACGTACCGCACCGAGGGCCGTGATCACGGCAACACCTTCGACATCCACCGGCTGCTGCACCTGGCCAAGGCCCGTGGCCGCCAGGACCAGCTGCTGGACCTCGCCTACCGGGCGAATTTCGCGGAGGAGCGGTCCGTCTTCGACCCGGAGGTTCTGGTCACGCTCGCGGTGGAGGCCGGTCTGGACGAGCAGGAGGTCCGGGACGTTCTCGCCGACGAGACGGCGTACGCCGACGCGGTGCGCGCCGACGAGCGCGAGGCCGCGGAACTCGGCGCGACCGGGGTGCCCTTCTTCGTACTGGACCGCCGCTACGGGGTCTCGGGCGGCCAGCCCGCCGAGGTCTTCACCAAGGCACTGGAGCAGGCATGGCAGGGCCGGGTGATCACCCCGATCGGTACGGACGCGGCCGCCTGTGACGCCGACGGCGCGTGCGAGGTACCGCAGGCCACGGCCTGACGGCGGCGGACTGTTGAGCGGCGCTGAACAGTGGACCGCAGCAATTCGCGATTGACCCCGGGCGAGGCCGGACCGCAGGGTGATCTCATGACGATGCTTCAGGCACTGGTCGATGTCGAGTTCCCGCCCACGACGACGTATCTGAACACGGCGAGCTGCGGCCGGTTGCCGCGCCGGGCCGTGCGGGCGGTGAGCACCCTCGCCGAGGAGCTGGCCGCCGGGCGGCCCGGCGGCGCCGGCGACTACGCCGTGATGAACGCCGTACGCGGGTCCTTCGCCCGGATCGCCGGAGTGCACGAGGACCGGGTCGCCTGCGGCGGCTCGGTCGCGGTGCATGTGGGACTGATCGCGGCCTCGCTGCCACCTGGTGCGGAGGTCCTGTTCCCGGAGGGCGAGTACGCCTCCGTGATCACGCCGTTCGCCGTGCGCGGCGACCTCAAGCTGCGCTACGCGCCACTGGAGGCGCTGGCCGAGGCGGTACGGCCCGGCACCGCGCTGGTGGCCTTCTCGTCCGTGCAGTCGTCCGACGGCCGGGTCGCCGACCTGGCAGCGGTACGGGCGGCCGCGGCCGCGCACGGGGCTCGTACGCTCGTCGACGCCAGCCAGTCCGCGGGCTGGCTGCCGCTGGACGCGGGAGCGTGGGACTTCACGATCACCGGCGCGTTCAAATTCCTGCTCTGCCCGCGCGGTGTCTCCTTCCTGACCGTGACGGAGGAGGCGCAGAAGTCACTGCCGCCCCTTCATGCCGGGCCCTTCGCCGGCGAGAGCGAGACGCTGTACGGCCCGATCGAGGAGCTCGCGCACTCGGCCCGCCGCTACGACGAGTCCCCCGCCTACCTCGCGTACCACGCGGCCGGGCAGTCCCTGACGCTGCTGGAGGAGATCGGGATCGAGGCGGTCCACGCCCATGACACGGAGCTCGCCCGGCAGTTCAGGGCGGGACTCACGGATCTGGGGCACGAGCCGCTGCCGGGCGACTCGGCGATCGTCGCCGTACCGGGGCTCGGGGACCGCGTGCCCGAGCTGGCCCGCGCGGGCATCGTCGTGGCCCACCGCGCGGGCAACCTGCGCGCAGCGTTCCACCTCTACAACTCGGCGGCCGACGTGGACCGGGTCCTGGAGCGCCTGGCCGGCTAGGCACCGCGATCACGAGCGCAGCCGGCATCTTGCGACCCGCGTCAACGGCAGGCCGGACGTCGGGGAGCCCTTCTGTCCCCGGCGCTCCCCCTTGAGTGACCCCGCGCAAACGACGGCGGCCCGCACCCTTTGAGCAGGGTGCGGGCCGCGAAACCGGGCCGGGGGAGAGGCGTGTGGCCTTCTCCCTCCCGTCAGCCATCCGCTGTCTGGGGCTTGGCCAAGCGGCAGAGGTCGGACGACGAACGTGTCCGCCTGTGGCTTCCCCACGTACTTCAGCACTTCAGGTCGGGGCAGCCCGCAGTCTCCGTGCACAGACTTGCCTCGACCTTGCCCAGTAGCCGGGCCAGCTCCCGGCGCTCGTTCTCGTCGAGGCCGGCCAGTGTGTGCTGCTCCAGCTCCGTCCAGGCCGCCGACATGTCCGCGAGCAGCGCGCAGCTGCGTTCCGTCGCCTCGACGACGACGGCGCGGCGGTCGTCCGGGTCCGGGCGGCGACGTACGTGGCCGGTCTGCTCCAGGCGCTGGAGCATCTTGGTGACCGTCGAAGGATCGAGGTCCACAGCCTTGATCAGCTCGGACTGGCGCACGGGGCCCGCACCCCACAGCTGCATCATCAAGAACTCCTGGCCGGGGTAGAGGCCGAGGTCCTTGAGCAGCTTGCCGGCCGCGATCCGGTGGAGCCGCGCGACCCGGGAGAGTGCATGGCTGACCGGGCCGCCGCGGGCGGCATGGGGCAGGGCGTCGCAGACGGGGTCGCCCTGCGCCTGGGGTACGGCGGTCATCGTGACCTCCTCGGTCCTGTGGAGCAGCGGGTGGATCAGGTGAGGCCGGGGGCGTGCGGGCCGCTGCCCCAAGCTACTGCGATCAGCCCATCTCCACATTTTACCTTGGTCGGCCAATTAATGGGTTACAGTGGCTCCCGAGCCAATACTTGGCCGACCACATAAATCTTTCTGGGGGTTCCCATGACCACCGCATTCGACCCGATCCAGCTCGGCGGCAAGAAGCTCGCCAACCGCATCGCCATGGCCCCGATGACCCGCAGCCGCGCCCACGGCCCCGGCCTGTCACCGACCCCCTCGGTCGCCGAGTACTACGCCCAGCGCGCCTCGGCCGGCCTGATCATCACCGAGGGCATCCAGCCCTCCGTCGTCGGCCAGGGCTACCCCGACACCCCGGGCCTGCACAGCGACGAGCAGATCGCCGCGTGGCGCGAGGTCACCGACGCCGTGCACGCCGCCGGCGGCACGATCTTCGCCCAGATCATGCACGCGGGCCGGATCGGCCACCCCGTGCTGCTGCCGGACGGACTCGTCCCGGTCGCCCCTTCCGCCGTCGCCGCCGCGGGGCAGGTCTTCACGCACGAGGGCCCCAAGGACTTCATCACGCCGAAGGAGCTGACCGGCGAGGAGGTACGGGCGACGATCGCCGACTTCGCCGCCGCCGCCCGTAACGCCGTGGAGGCCGGCTTCGACGGCGTCGAGCTGCACGGTGCCAACGGCTACCTCATCCACCAGTTCCTGGCCCCCAACACCAACACCCGCACCGACGAGTGGGGCGGCACCGACGAGAACCGCATCCGCTTCGCCGTCGAGGTCACCAAGGCCGTCGCCGACGCGATCGGCGCGGAGCACACCGCGCTGCGGATCTCGCCGTCCAACCTGTACAACGACATCGACGAGCCCGAGCCCGGGGCCGTCTACACCGCGCTCGTCGACCAGCTCGAGCCGCTCGGCCTCGCCTATCTGCACATCCTCGAGGGCGCTCCGGAGCTGCGGGAACTCACCGTCGAGCTGCGCAAGCACTTCTCCGGCACGATCGTCCTCAACGCGGCGACGGACGGGCCGACCGGCCCCGGCGCGCTCGCCCTTATCGAGGACGGCATCGCCGACCTGGTCTCCTACGGCGTGATGTTCCTCGCCAACCCGGACCTTCCGGCGCGGCTCAGGGCCGGCGGTCCCTACAACACCCCGGACCCGGCCACGTTCTTCGGTGGAGACGACAAGGGGTACATCGACTACCCGGTGCTGACCGCCTGACGCGTCCTGGCATGCGGAAGGGGCCGGTCTCCTCGGGGGAGGACCGGCCCCTTCCGCATGGACGACTGCCTGTCACCGCACCGGGGTGAAGTCCCGGGCGCCGATGAACTCAGGGCGCGGCACCGGTGCCGCGAACGGCTCCACCGCCGTGTTCTCCACGCTGTTGAACACGATGAAGACATTGCTGCGCGGATACGGGGTGATGTTGTCCCCGGAGCCGTGCATGCAGTTGCAGTCGAACCAGGTGGCCGACCCTGCCCGGCCGGTGAACAGCCGGATCCCGTGCTCGTCCGCGAACGCGGTCAGCGCCTCGTCGGACGGCGTCCCGGCGTCCTGCATCTGCAGCGACTTCTTGTAGTTGTCCTTCGGCGTCTCGCCCGCGCAGCCCAGGAACGTCCGGTGCGACCCGGGCATGATCATCAGGCCGCCGTTGGTGTCGAGGTTCTCGGTCAGCGCGATCGAGACGGACACGGTGCGCATGTTCGGCAGTCCGTCCTCCGCATGCCAGGTCTCGAAGTCCGAGTGCCAGTAGAAGCCCGAAGCTCCGAAGCCCGGCTTGACGTTGATACGGGACTGGTGGACATAGACGTCAGAGCCGAGGATCTGCCGGGCCCTGCCCACCACCCGCTCGTCGCGCACCAGGGCCTCGAAGAGCTCGCTGAGCTTGTGCACCTCGAAGACCGACCGGACGTCCTGCGAGGTGGGCTCGATGATCGAGCGCTCGTCGGCCCGGATCTCCGGGTCGTTGACCAGTCTGTCCAGCTCGGCCCGGTAGACCGCCACCTCGTCCTCGCCGATGAGCTGGTCGACGGTGAGGAACCCGTCGCGCTCGAAGGCCATCAGGCCGGAGGTCTCGATCGGTCCCGGCGTGCCGGGCGCCGACCACACGACCGGGTCCCGGCGCGGAGTCGTCAGCTCCTGCGGGCCCCGGGTCGGGTACAGGTCGGTGCGTGCGGGTGCGGTGGTCATCTCTCAGCCCTCCTCGGTCAGCAGTGGGTAGACGCCGTTCTCGTCGTGGTCCTCCCGTCCGGTGACGGGCGGGTTGAAGACACAGACACAGCGGAAGTCGGTCTTGGGGCGCATGGTGTGGCGCTCATGGCCGTCCAGCAGATACATCGTTCCGGGCTCGATCCAGTGGGTCTCGCCCGTCTCGTCGTTGGTCAGCTCCGCCTCGCCCTCGACGCAGAGCACGGCCTCGATGTGGTTCGCGTACCACATCGACGTCTCCGTACCCGCGTACAGCACGGTCTCGTGCAGCGAGAAGCCGACCTTCTCCTTGGCGAGCACGATGCGCTTGCTCTCCCAGGTGCCGGAAGCGGCCTTCACATGGCGCTCGGTGTTCTCGATGTCCTTGAACGATCGGACGATCACGGTGGGTTGAAGCCTTTCTCGGTGTTGTCGGGCGGGTCAGCCGGTTCTGCGGGCGGGTCAGGCGGTCTCGCGGACCGAACGGGCCAGAATGCGCAGACCCTCGTCCAGCTCGTCCGAGGAGACGGTCAGCGGCGGCAGCAGCTTGACGACCTCGCTCTCCGGGCCGGAGGTCTCCAGCAGCAGACCCAGCTCGAAGGCGCGGGCGCAGACCGCCGAAGCGCGCTTCTTGTCCTCGAACTCCATGCCCCACACCAGGCCCCGGCCGCGGAAGCTCACGCCCTCGCCGCCCAGTTCGTCGACGATCGCGAGCAGCGCCCGCTCGACCTGCTCGCCGCGGGCGAGGGTCTGCTTCTCCATCTGGCCGTCGACCCAGTAGGTGTTGAGCGCGGCGGCGGCCGTGACGAAGGCGGGGTTGTTGCCGCGGAAGGTGCCGTTGTGCTCGCCCGGCTCCCAGATGTCGAGCTCCGGCTTGAACAGGCACAGCGACATGGGCAGTCCGTACCCGCTGATGGACTTCGACAGCGTGACGATGTCCGGGACGATGCCCGCCTCCTCGAAGGAGAAGAATCCGCCGGTGCGGCCGCAGCCCATCTGGATGTCGTCGACGATCAGCAGCATGTCCTGGCGGTGGCACAGCTCCTGGAGCGCGCGCAGCCACTCGGCACGGGCGACGTTGATGCCGCCCTCGCCCTGGACCGTCTCGACGATGACGGCGGCCGGCTTGTTGAGCCCGGAGCCCTGGTCCTCGAGGAGGCGCTCGAACCACAGGAAGTCCGGGACCTGGCCGTCGAAGTAGTTGTCGAACGGCATCGGGGTGCCGTGCACCAGCGGGATACCGGCGCCGGCCCGCTTGAAGGCGTTGCCGGTCACGGCGAGCGAGCCGAGCGACATGCCGTGGAAGGCGTTGGTGAACGACACGACCGACTCGCGGCCCTTCACCTTGCGGGCCAGTTTCAGCGCGGACTCGACCGCGTTGGTACCGGTCGGGCCCGGGAACATGACCTTGTACGGCAGATCACGCGGCCGCAGCACCACGTTCTGGAACGACTCCAGGAACGCGCGCTTCGCGGTGGTGGCCATGTCCAGGCCGTGCGTGATGCCGTCGCGCTCGATGTAGTCGATCAGCGCGCGTTTCAGCACCGGGTTGTTGTGCCCGTAGTTGAGTGATCCGGCACCGGCGAAGAAGTCGAGGTAGGTGTGTCCGTCCTCGTCGTGGAGGTAGCTGCCCTGCGCGCGGTCGAACACGGCCGGCCAGCCGCGGCAGTAGCTGCGCACCTCCGACTCCAGGGTCTCGAAGACACTCAGGGCGGGCGGGGTGATGGTCACAGCGTTCTCTCCTGGGTGGGGGGTGTCGGATCCGGGATCAGGCGTTGACGGGGCCGATGCGGTAGAGCACCTCCGGCAGGTGCGTTCCCTCGGGGAACAGCACTCCGTCGAAGAGGACTTCGCGGCTCAGCGGTGCCTTGTGACGCTCGGCGTACGAACGGAACAGCCGGTCGGAGGCGGTGTTGTCCGGGGTGACGGTCGTCTCGACCGTGTGCACGCCCCGGTCGGCGAGGCGCGCGGTGAGCGCGTCGAGCAGCACCCCGGCCAGTCCCTGACCACGGTGCTCGCGGTCGACGGCGACCTGCCAGACGAGCAGGGTGTGCGGGCGCTCCGGCCGGATGTAACCGGTGACGAACGCGATCGGCTCGCCGTCGGCGCCGCGGGCGACCAGGGAGGTCGCAGCGAAGTCGCGGCACCACAGCAGATAGCTGTACGAGGAATTGAGGTCCAACACCTCGGAGTCGCGGGCAATGCGCCAGATCGCGGCTCCGTCCTCCACTCGCGGGCTGTCCAGAACAATGGCTGCTTGTGCGGCGGTCATGGGGATTGAATTTACCGAGCAAATTTCAAAATTGCATCGGGGGAAGGGGTTGGACGGACTGCCTCTGTGTGTTATCGCGCAGGCGCGAGAGCCGTGGTCGGGTGTCGCTCAGTCGCACCGTTCTGCCCGGATATTTCTGTGCGAAATGGACTCCGTGTGGTGTCTGTCACATGGCGGTAATCACATTGACACGTGCCGGAATCGTCGCGCCGATCCATGCGGATTCTTGTGTTTAGGGGCGGAGAACCGGGGCAGCAGAAAGCGGGGAGCTGTTCACGTGAATTCACTCCCCGCATTTACGGAATTCGCATCCCTGCCGTCGACAGGATACGTGGTGAATTCCTGTCGGCCGCGCTTCGGCCCGGGGACCCCGGGCGCCCGGTGTCAGGGCCCCCGGCAGAGACTGCCGAGCGCCTCGTACAGTGCTCGACATGAGCGATCACGCGGTGCTGCATGTGAAGGGACGGGTGCTCGTCGGACCCCACGAGGCGCGGGACGAGCTGTGGGTCGTGGACGGCCGGATCTCGTACGAACGCCCGCGTGCCGAAGCCGTCACCGTACGCGGCTGGGCCCTGCCCGGACTGGTCGACGCCCACTGCCATGTCGGGCTCGACCATCACGGCGCCGTCGACGCGGCGACCAGCGAGAAGCAGGCGGTCACCGACCGGGACGCCGGCACGCTGCTGCTGCGCGACGCCGGGTCCCCCTCCGACACGCGCTGGATCGACGACCGTGACGATCTGCCGAAGATCATCAGGGCAGGCCGGCACATCGCCCGCACCCGCCGCTACATCCGCAACTACGCCCACGAGATCGAGCCCGAGGACCTGGTCGCCCATGTCGCCCGGGAGGCCGGGCGCGGCGACGGCTGGGTCAAGCTGGTCGGCGACTGGATCGACCGCGAGGCGGGAGACCTGACGCCGTGCTGGCCGCGCGAGGCGGTCGAGGCGGCGATCGCCGAGGCGCACCGGCTGGGCGCGCGGGTGACCGCGCACTGCTTCGCCGAGGACTCGCTGCGTGACCTCGTCGAGGCGGGCATCGACTGCATCGAGCACGCGACGGGGCTCACCGAGGAGACCATCCCGCTCTTCGCGGAGCGCGGCGTCGCCATCGTGCCGACGCTGGTCAACATCGCCACCTTCCCGGACCTCGCGGCCGGCGGACAGGACAAGTTCCCCCGGTGGTCGGCCCATATGAAGCGGCTGTACGAGCGCCGCTACGACACCGTGCGGTCGGCGTACGACGCGGGTCTCCCTGTCTTCGTCGGCACGGACGCGGGCGGTTCGCTGGCGCACGGCCTGGTGGCCGCCGAGGTGGCGGAACTGGTCAAGGCGGGCATCCCGCCGCTCCAGGCGCTGTCGGCGACCACCTGGGGCGCCCGCGCGTGGCTGGGCCGCCCGGCACTGGAAGAGGGCGCTCCGGCGGACCTCGTGGTCTACGACGACGACCCGCGCATGGACGTCAGGGCGCTGGCCGGGCCACGGCGGGTGATCCTGAACGGCCGGGTGATCGGCTGACCGGGGCGGGGTGTTCACGCCGTTGACCGGGCGTGACCCTGCTGTGGTGCCGCTCGTTGAAACACTTTTCCCGAGGGGGTGGCGGGCAGGCGCGCACTCCGGCGCGGACCACCCCGGACACCCCCTCAGGGGCTCACCCGTGATGCTCAGGGGAACGCCTGTACCGCGCGAATCGAATACGCGTACCGAAACCCCACTTTAAGGTGAACTCACGCCAGGTGTCAGTCAGTTCACTCTCAGTGCGTAAAGATTCCGGTGTCTCGGTCACCGCCGTCCCACACGTCCCTGTGGCACGGCCGGCGACGCCGCGTCTCCTGTGGGGGTTCGACCACCTTGAACAGCAACACCTCGCGCATTCCTGTCCGCCGCGGCGCCGCGGCCGCGGCCGCCGCCGCGCTGGTCATCGGACCCGTCGCCGTGGCCGCCCCGGCGCACGCCACCGGCGGCGAGGGGCGGGCGAGCGCGGTCGTGCTCCGTACGGCCCTCGATGTGTCCCTTGCCGACAAGACGGTCGATGTCCCGCTCAAGGCGACGCTCAACGAGGTACAGGCCCCCGAGAGTGCCGGGAAGACGGCCCTGAGCGTGCGGTTGGACAGTGTGGAGGGGAGCAGGCCCGTCCAGCTGCTGCGCGCGGACGTGGCGACGGCCAAGGCGAGCGCGGACCGGCAGGTGGCCGAGGCACACAGCAATCTGGCCCATGCGAAGCTGCATGTGCCCGGGCTGCCGCTGCTCTCCCTGATCGAGGTCGAGAAGGTCACCTCGACCGCGGTCTGCGAGGCCGGCCGGCAACCGGTGGCCACTTCGAACGTGCTCGGCAAGGTGACCGTGCTCGGCAAGAAGGTCACGCTCTCCGCCGGCGGCCCCACCAGGGTCGAGGTGCCGCAAGTCGGCGAGGTGAGCCTCGAACTGTCCCGGACGCGGACCACCTCCCGTACCGCTGCAGCCACGGCGCTCGAGCTCAAGGTGTCGGTGAACCCCCTTGAGCTGAACGTCGCCGAGGTCACCGGCACGGTCACCCTCGCCGAGGCCGGCTGCGTATCGCCCGACGCCCCCGCCGAGGAGACACCGGCCGCCGAGCAGCCCTCGCAGGAGCCGGCCAAGGACGTGCAGGTGCAGTCCGGCGAGGAGCCGGCCAAGGAGAACCTCGCCGAGACCGGAGGCACTTCGGCGACCCCGTATCTCGCGGGCGGTGCCGCCCTGCTGCTCGCGGCGGGCGCCTCCGCGACGGTGCTGACCCGCGTCCGCGCCCGGCGCTGACCCGGGGCAGCCGCAGGCGTCGGGCCCTCGCGGGAGGGGAGGGCCCGGCGCCCGCGCGCACGTGGTGCGTTCACGAGCGACGGATCGTCGGCGACGTCCTCGCCCGGCGCCCGCGCGTACGCGGCGCGTCACCGGAAGTCCGTCGCGTCAGTGGCCGACCATCGACAGCGCCTGGTCCAGGGCCTGCAGAAAGCGGTTCGTCGTCGCCCGGTCGCGTACCGCCAGCCGCAGCCAGTCCCCGTCCAGCCCCGGGAAGGTGTCTCCCCGCCGCGCCGCGAACCCGAGCCCGCGCAGCCGCTCGCGCACCTCGGCGCCGCGCCGCACCCGTACGAGCACGAACGGCCCCCGGGCCGCCTCCACCACCCGTACCTCGTCGAACTCGGCCAGACCCGCCAGCAGATGGGCGCGCTCCGTCGCGATGCAGTGCGCGGCCAGTTCGGCCTCCGCCAGCGCATCGTGCCCCATGCACGCCTCGGCCGCGGCCAGCGCGGGCGTGGAGACCGGCCACAGCGGCTGCGCCCGCTCCAGCGCCGTGACCGTCGAGGGCTCCGCGAGCACATAGCCGATGCGCAGACCGGCCAGTCCCCAGGTCTTGGTGAGGCTGCGCAGCACCACCAGGCCCGGCACATCCGTCCGGCCCGCCAGAGTCTCGCTCTCGCCCGGCACCGCGTCCATGAACGCCTCGTCCACCACCAGCACCCGCCCGGGACGGGCCAGCCGGGCGATGTCGTCCGCGGGATGCAGCACGGACGTGGGATTGGTCGGATTGCCGACCACCACCAGGTCCGCCTCCTCGGGCACAGCCTTCGGATCCAGCCGGAACCCGTCCTCCTCGCGCAGCAGCAGCCGTTCCACCGTGTGTCCGGCGTCCAGCAGTGCCGCCTCCGGCTCGGTGAACTGCGGGTGCACCACCAGCGGGTTGCGGACCTCCAGCCCCCGCGCGAGCAGCACGAACGCCTCCGCCGCACCGGCCGTCAGCAGCACCCGCTCCGCGGGCAGACCGTGCCGCTCGGCGACCGCCGCCCGGGCCGGGCGCCCGTCGGGATAGGCCGCGAGCGAGCCCAGCGAACCCGCGATGCGTTCACGCAGCCAGGCGGGCGGGGTGTTGGTGCGGACATTGACGGCGAGATCGACCAGGCCCAGTGCCCCGTCCCGTACCTCGGCGTCGCCGTGGTGGCGCAGATCGTGTCCATCCGTGCAGGCGGGTCTGGTGGGGCTGGGTGGGCTCGTCATGGCGGTCTCCTGGGTGTGGGGGCGGGTGAGCACGGAGCACTCACGGGCGCAACCGTGCCCTCGGAGGGCGGCCCGGCGGCTCAGGCGGCCCTCACGACGGTCATCATGTCCGGTGCGGCTTGATCCAGTCCCGTCCATAACCGGCCCCGACCGGAATCGAACAGTCGCAAGGGGCGGTACGGGTCCTGGGGAGCGGACGCCGTCCCCGCCAGCGGGCCGTGAGTCCCCTTCCCGCCGTACTGACCCGTGGGACAGGACGAGTCGGCGGAGCGGTGCGGGGCCGGTGAAAGCGACTGGTCCGAGACGGTGTTCGGCTCCCGGCGCGGCGGCTGCGGAACCCCACGGCGCGCCACCGCACAGGTAGCCCCCGCCGGCCTGCCCACCGGGCTCGACTTCCGCTTGGGCACCACCAGTTCGCCGCCGCCCGCGAGCGCCGAGGCCTCCGCGACCGACGCCGATCCGACCGCGCCCAGAGCCGCGCCCGAGGGGTTGGGCACCGCGATCCCGGCCAGCCGCGCGGCGCTGTACGTCACCAGCGGCACACCCAGCCGCTCCGCCGCGCCCACGATCCCCGGCTCCCGGCCCTTCGTGTCGACGCTCGCCAACTCGACGACGTCCATGGCCGAAAGACCCGCCTCGGCCAGCGTCGCGATGACCAGTTCCAGCACTTCGCCGACCGGCACGCCCCGCGACGCGCCGACCCCGACGACATGGCGGGCGGCATCGGACATGGGCGGGGCTCCTCTCGGGTCAACACGGCGACAGGGAAGGCTTGTACCGGCGATGGGCTGATGTGCGGCAGGCCGGGTCAATCGGCTAGCAAGGGCGCATGGCGGTGTTCGTCGCGCTCGGCGCGTTTGTGATGACGCTGTTCGGCGGCTGGACGGCCGGCCGGGTCACCGACCGCCGGCACCTGGTCCTCGGCCTCGCCGGCGGACTGATGCTCGGCGTGGTCGGTCTCGACCTGCTGCCCGAGGCGATTCAGGCGGCGGGGCGGCCGGTGTTCGGCGTGCCGCAGGCCCTGTTGCTGTTCGTCGGCGGCTTTCTCGCGGCCCACCTGGTGGAACGGCTGCTGGCCGTACGGCAGGCGGCACACGGCCTGGAGCACCGGGTGCCCCAGGTCGGGCTGACGGCGGCCGCGGCGATGGTCGCGCACAGCCTGATGGACGGCATCGCGCTCGGCGCCGCGTTCCAGGTCGGCGGCGGGATGGGCGCGACCGTGGCGCTCGCCGTCATCACCCACGACTTCGCCGACGGCTTCAACACGTACACGATCACCAGCCTGTACGGGAACACCCGGCGCAAGGCGGTCGTGATGCTGATCGCCGACGCACTCGCCCCCGTCGTGGGAGCGGCGTCCACCGTGCTGTTCACACTTCCGGAGGAACTTCTCGGCAGCTACCTCGGATTCTTCGGCGGCGCGCTGCTCTACCTTGCCGCCGCCGAGATCCTGCCCGAGGCACACCACGAACACCCCGCCCGCTCCACGCTGCTGTGCACGGCGGGCGGCGTGGGCTTCGTCTGGCTGGTGGTCGGCCTCGCCGAGTGAAGGCCCGGCCGCGACGTCGGCGCTCACCCCGCGCAGGCCTCGACGAACCGGTCGGCGATCCGGGGCTGCGAGGCCCAGTGCGTGTGCAGATAGCTGGCGTGCACGCCCCGCTGCACAAAGCCCTCGACACGGCGCTCCGGGCGCACCATGCCCCACGCGGGCACCGGCCCGGCGCCCGGCTCCAGCACCGTGCGGTGGAACTCATGGCCCCGCAGGCGGGTGCCCGCCGCGGCCAGCGGGCTGTCGGCGACCGCGACGGCCTCCCGGTAGCCGAGCGTCAGCCGCCCCGACATCCGCGCATCGGCGTCCAGCACACCGCACATGGGCCTGCCGTCCAACGAGCGGGCCAGATAGAGCAGTCCCGCGCACTCCGCGGCGACCGGCGCACCGGAGTGCGCCAGCTCGGCGACCGCCTTGCGCAGCGGCTCGTTGGCGGACAGCTCGGGCGCGTACACCTCGGGGAAACCGCCGCCGATGACCAGACCGGCCGTCCCCTGCGGGAGCTGCTCGTCCCGCAGCGGGTCGAACGTCACCACTTCGGCGCCCGCGGCCGCGAGCAGCTCCACATGCTCGGCGTACGAGAACGTGAACGCTGCCCCGCCCGCGACGGCGACGACCGGCCGCCGGCCGCCGGGCGCCCGCTCGGGTACCGGCGCCCATGGTGCGTCCGGCAGCGGGGGAGCGGAACGCGCCAGCGCCAGCAGCCCTTCCATGTCGCAGCCCGCCCGCACCTGCTGCGCCATGGCGGCCACCGCATCGAGCGCCTCGGCGCGGCGCTCGGCGACAGGCACCAGACCCAGATGGCGGGAGGGGGTGCCGACCCGGTCCGCACGCCGCAACGCCCCCAGCACCGGGACGCCCGACTCCTCCAGTGCCTCCCGCAGCAGCGCCTCGTGCCGGTCCGAGCCCACCTTGTTGAGGATCACCCCGCCGAGGCGCACCTGCGGATCCCACGACGCGAAACCGTGCACCAGCGCCGCCACCGAACGGGACTGCGACGACGCGTCCACGACCAGCACCACGGGTGCGCGCAGCAGCTTGGCGATCTGCGCGGTGGACGCCAGCTCCCCCTGCCCCGAGGCGCCGTCGTACAGACCCATCACGCCCTCGACCACGGCCAGGTCGCAGCCCGCCGCGCCATGGGCGAACAGCGGGGTGACGAGCTCCGTGCCGCACAGATACGCGTCGAGATTGCGGCCCGGCCGGCCCGCCGCGAGCGTGTGATAGCCGGGGTCGATGTAGTCGGGACCGACCTTGTGCGGGGACACGGCGAGACCCGCCTGCACGAAGGCCGCCATCAGGCCTGTCGCGACCGTGGTCTTGCCGCTGCCCGACGCCGGGGCGGCGATGACGAGACGTGCTACCACTCGATGCCCCGCTGGCCCTTCTGACCGGCGTCCATCGGGTGCTTGACCTTGGACATGTCGGTGACGAGGTCGGCGAAGTCGATCAGCTTCTCGGGGGCGTTGCGGCCGGTGATGACCACGTGCTGGGTGCCGGGACGGTTCCGCAGTACCTCGATCACCTCGTCGGTGTCGATCCAGCCCCAGTGCAGGGGGTACGCGAACTCGTCGAGCACGTACAGCTTGTGCGTCTCGGCGGCGAGGTCCCGCTTGACCTGCTCCCAGCCCTCACGGGCCTTGTCTTCGTTGGACTGCTCGCCCTCGGCGGGGGCGCGCTGGATCCATGACCAGCCCTCGCCCATCTTGTGCCAGGCGACGGTGCCGCCCTCGCCGCTCGCGCCGAGGACCTTCAGCGCGTTCTCCTCGCCCACCTTCCACTTCGCGGACTTCACGAACTGGAACACCCCGACCGGCCACCCCTGGTTCCAGGCGCGCAGCGCCAGCCCGAACGCGGCGGTCGACTTGCCCTTGCCGATGCCGGTGTGGACGAACACGAGCGGGCGGTTGCGGCGCTGGCGGGTGGTGAGCCCGTCGTCCGGTACGACGGACGGCTGTCCCTGTGGCATTAAGCGGCCCTCCTGCTGGTTGCTTGAACGCTGCGAACGTCCTTCACGAGCCCGGCGATCGAATCGGCGCGCAGCTCGTCGAGCGTGACGGCGGTGCCGCCGAGTTCCCCGGCGAGCGTGCCGGCCAGTCCGAGCCTTACGTGCCCGGCCTCGCAGTCCACGACGACGGCGGCGGTCCCGTCGGCGGCATGCAGGCGCGCGGCCCGCAGCGCGAGAGCGAACGCGTCGCCGTGCTGCCCGGCGCCGGTGGCGGCCCGCCGGGTGACCCGGTCACGCCCGGTCACGCCGGCCGCCGGTCCTCGCTCCCCGTGGGCGGGCAGCAGGCCGCCGAGGCCTGCCGCTGCCGCGAGCGGGTCCACGCCTCCCGGTCCGCCGGGCATCGCTCCCGCAGGTCCGGCCGACAGGCCGGCGAATGCCGCGAGCCCGTTGCCGCCGCCGACGGCGAGCGCGTCCGTGCCCGTGACGCCGGTCGGCAGCCCCGGTGCACCGAGGCCGACGCCGGCCGCCGCTGTGCCTGCGGCGACGCGCGTACGCCCCCCGGCACCCGCCGACGCCGTGGCCCGGCCGTCCGTCACCACCACCAGCAACGGGCGGCGGGACGGGTCCCGCAGGCGCTCGATGCGCAGGACGTCGTGTGCCTTCAGCAGGCCCGCCGCGAGCGGGGTGCGGCCGCCCGTGGGGAGAAGCTCCAGGCGCGCCGCGGCCGCGTCCACCGACGACGTCGGCGGCAGCGCCAGTTCCGCTTCCTTTCCGCGGAAGGTGATCAGACCGACCTTGTCGCGCCGCTGGTAGGCGTCCAGCAGCAGCGACAGCACCGCGCCCTTCACCGCGCTCATCCGCTGTCGCGCCGCCATCGACCCCGACGCGTCCACCACGAACAGCACCAGGTTCCCCTCACGCCCCTCGCGGGTCGCCTGCCGCAGGTCGTCACGGCGGACCAGCAGGCCGGGACCGCTGCGCCCGCGCGCCCGCTGATGGGGAGCGGCGGCCTGCACCGTCGCCGCCAGATGCAGCTTGGTGAGCGCGCCTTGGGGCCGGCGGGCGCCGGTCGTGCGGCCGTGCTCCGTACGCGCCCGTGAGCGGCGCCCGGCCGCGCCCTCCCCGAGGCCCGGCACACTCAGCACCTTCGTGCGGAACGGTTCCGCGGCGCGTACGGGCTGCTGCTCACCGCTCCCGGCACCGGGGAGCGGGGCGGGAGCGTCCGCGTCCGCAGGGTCCGCGGGCGGCGGCTCGGTCGCCGCCGGTGCGTCCGGGCCGCTGCTCTGCGGGGGCAGCCCGCCGCCACCGTCCGGGCCGTCTCCGTCCGGACCGGGGTCCGGATCGGGCTCCGGATCCGGGTCGGGCTCGTCCTCGCCGAACTGCTCGAGCGCTTCGTCGAGCTTGTCCTCGTCGAGGCCCGGTGCGTCGAACGGAGCCCGCCGCCTGCGGTGCGGCAGCGCCAGCAGCGCCGCCTGGCGAACGTCCTCCTCCGCGACCTCCGTACGCCCCGCCCACGCGGCCAGCGCCGTCGCCGTCCGGGCCATCACGATGTCCGCGCGCATGCCGTCCACCTCGAACGCCGCACAGGTCGCCGCGATCTGACGCAGCACCACATCACCGAGCCGCACGGTGGGCAGCAGCTCCCGTGCGGCCACGATGCGGGAGCGCAGCGCCGCCTCCTCGTCCGCCCAGCGCGCCGCGAAGGCGGCGGAGTCGTCGTCGTACGCGAGCCTGCGCCGCACGACCTCCACCCGCTGGTCCGGGTCCCGCGACGCGGCGACCTCCACCGTCAGTCCGAACCGGTCCAGCAACTGCGGCCGCAGCTCGCCCTCTTCGGGGTTCATGGTCCCGACGAGGAGGAAGCGCGAGGCGTGCCGTACGGAGACGCCTTCACGCTCCACGTACGAGGCGCCCATCGCAGCCGCGTCCAGCAGAAGGTCGACCAGATGGTCATGGAGCAGATTGACTTCGTCGACGTACAGGATCCCGCGGTGCGCGCCGGCCAGCAGGCCGGGCTCGAAAGCCTTCACGCCGTCCGCCAGCGCCCGCTCGATGTCCAGCGCACCGACGAGCCGGTCCTCCGACGCGCCGACCGGCAGCTCGACCATCGCTGTCGGCCTTCTCGCCCCCGATCCGACCTCGTGAGGCCCGTCAGGGCAGGTGAGGTCGGGCGCAGCCGGGTCGCAGGAGAAGCGGCAGCCGCTGACGACGTCCATGGGAGGCAGCAGTGCTGTGAGCCCGCGCACGATCGTCGACTTCGCGGTGCCCTTCTCGCCGCGGACGAGTACACCGCCGATGGCCGGTGAGACGGCGTTGAGCAGCAGACTCAGCCGCATGTCGTCCATGCCGACGACTGCGGTGAACGGGTAAGGGACCGATGCCATTAACGAGTACCCCCTTCGAGGGACGTGCTGTGATCGGGCGTGTCAGGGGTGCCGCGCCGGGAGACGGCGAGGCAGTGGCGCGGATGTGCCCGGGACGGTGAAGAGCACGGCCGTACGGGCTCGGCGTTGCCCGCGAATGCCGGGACACCGCGAACGGGGGCGGCGCCCCCGGGACGCATGGCCCGCCCCCGCCTCACGGCGCACCCGGCGCAATGAACGGCAGCCCGGCCGGGGGGCCCTGGTCGATCAGCCGCAGCAGCGCGTCCGTGTCGGCATGCTCCTCGATCAGGTCGCCGAGCCGGTCCAGTTGTTCCTCGCGCAGCGAGCCGAAGCTCGTGTCGGGCGCGGGCACGAACCGACGCCCCGCCGCCGCGGCCACGTCCCGCAGGAACGCCCGCCGGAAAGCGTCACTCTCCAGCGAACCGTGCCAGTGGGTGCCCCACACGGATCCCACCCGGCACCCGTCCAAGAAGGGTTCGCCGCCGAGGACTTCGGCGACTCCGTGGTGGATCTCGTACCCCTCGACCCGTTCGCCGAGCGCCTCGCCCACCGGCCTGGCCAGGGTCTTCCCGGGCGCGAACCGCACCCGTACCGGCAGCAGTCCGAGCCCCTCGACCTCCCCGGCCTTCGACTCGACGTCGTCCTCGATGCGTTCACCCAGCGCCTGGAAACCGCCGCAGATGCCGAGCACCGGCTGGCCCTCCGCCGCGCGCCGCACGATCGCGTCGGCGAGCCCCCGCTCACGCAGCCAGCCGAGCGCCTTCACCGTCCCGCGCGTGCCGGGCACCACCACGAGATCGGCGTCGACGAGCTCCTCGGCACGGTCCACGAACCGCACCACCACGCCCGGTTCAGCCGCCAGCGCGTCCACGTCCGTGAAGTTGGACATCAACGGCACCGCGCACACGGCGACCCGGAGCACGTCCTCGCCGACCGGCGGTGCGACCACCGACTCGCGCACGGCGCCCCGCAGGGACACCCGCAGCCCGTCCTCCTCGTCGATGCCGAGCCCGTGCGCGTACGGCAGCACACCGAACGTCCGCCGCCCGGTCAGCCCGAGCAGCATGTCCAGGCCGGGCTCCAGAAGGGTCACATCACCGCGGAACTTGTTCACCAGATAGCCCGCGATCAGCTCCTGGTCCTCCGGCGCCAAAAGCGCCGTCGTACCGAAGAACTGCGCGAACACCCCGCCCCGGTCGATGTCCCCGACCACCAGCACCGGCAGCCGGGCCGCCCGCGCGATGCCCATGTTCACGATGTCCGTGCGCCGCAGATTGATCTCGGCCGGGCTGCCCGCCCCCTCGCAGATCACGGCGTCATACGTGCCCCGCAGCTCCTCCAGGCACGCCATGACGGGCTCGAACAGCTCGCGCTGCCTGCCTCCGTGGTAGCCGCGGGCGCTCAGCTCGCCGACCGGCTTGCCCATCAGCACCACCTGGCTGGAGCGGTCGCTGCCAGGCTTCAGGAGTACCGGGTTCATCAGCGCGCTGGGCTCCACGCGCGCGGCCTGGGCCTGCATGGCCTGGGCCCGCCCGATCTCCGCCCCCTCGCGGGTCACGAACGAATTGAGCGACATGTTCTGGCCCTTGAAGGGCGCGACCTTCACGCCCTGCCGCACCAGCCACCGGCAGATACCGGCGGTGACGACACTCTTGCCCGCGTCCGACGTGGTGCCCGCGACCAGCAGGCCCCCGCCTCTGTGTGCGCTCCCGCTCATCCCCGCCCCTTCCCGGCACCGCGGCGCCCCGCCCTCTCGGCGCGGGCGGCCCGCACCGCTCCGTACGCCAGGCGGACGCCCGCGCCCACTGCGAGGGCCAGCACACCGACCCGTCGCGACAGCCGCACCGCCCGCTCGATGTCCGCGAACTCCACCGGCCGCCCGGAGCCGCCCAGCACCGGACGGTGCTCGGTCCGGCCGCCGTACGACAGGGTCCCGCCCAGCCGTACGCCGAGCGCCCCGGCGAACGCCGCCTCGACCGGGCCGGCGTTGGGGCTCGGATGCTTCGCGGCGTCGGCCCGCCATGCCCGCACGGCTCCGCGCGGATCGCCGCCGGCGGCGACCGCGAGCCCGGCGGTGAGCCGTGCCCCCGGCCAGCCGACCAGATCGTCCAGGCGCGCCGACGCCCACCCGAACCTGAGGTACCGCGGCGACTTGTGCCCCACCATCGCGTCCAGGGTGTTCACCGCCCGGAAGCCCACCAGACCCGGCACTCCCGCGAGCGCGCCCCACACCAGGGCGCCGACGACCGCGTCGGAGGTGTTCTCGGCCACGGATTCGACCACGGCACGGGCGATCTGTTGCTCGTCCAGGGAATGGGGGTCGCGTCCGCACAGATGCGGCAGCCGCTCGCGCGCGACCTCGACGTCCCCGGCGGCGAGCGCGCCCCCGATGGCGCGCGCCTCGCGGCCGAGCGTGGTGCCGCCCACGACGGCCCAGGTGGCGGCGGCGGTCAGGGCGACGGACGCGGCACGGGAACGGCGCGCGGCCCGGGCGGCCAGCGCGCCCACGGCGACGGCACCTCCGGCGCACACCGCGGTGTGCAGCGCGCCGCGTCCCCGGTGGTCACGCCACAGGACACGTTCGACGGCGCCCACGGCGCGCCCGAAGGCGGCGACGGGGTGTCCCCGGCGGGGATCGCCGAGCAGCAGATCGACGACGAGGCCCGCGGTGGCGCCGTACACGAATACACGGTCGGCACGCATGGGTTCAGCGACCCCTTGCGCTGTGGATCTGCCCGCGGAGGGACCGGTCGGACACGGCTGAACCGCAGCCAGGCATGGCGATGAGTCCTCACTCAGGGTCCGCGCCCTGGTTCGACGTGACCGGCGGTGAGAGTTCCTGGCTCCCCGGGGACTGCTCCCCGGGTGACAGTGGCGGGACCGCGCCGGATTCGCACCGGACTTCCTCTGCTGCCGCCGTAGATGGCCCCGGCAGTCCACCACGCGCGCGAACGCCCGTCAACTCACCCTTGACCTGCGGCGGGACAGTGTGCCGAGCCCCACACCGGGCCCTGCACCCCGCCCCACACCGACCCCCGCGCCGAGGCGGGTGGCGGGGCATGCGCCGACGACGGAAAGGCCGGTCACGGTCCACCCGGGGGTGGACCGTGACCGGCCTTCACTGCATGTGCGCTGCCGTCAGCTGACGATCAGATAGATCCCGTACGCCACGGCCGCGGCGCAGAGTGCGAAGCAGGCATAGGCGCCGGTGCGGGCCAGTGCCGCGGACCCGCCGCCGGAGGCCGCGGCCTCCTGCTTGCTCAGGCCCACGACGCCCAGGGTGAACAGGCCCACCAGAGCGACGGTGGCGAGGAGACTCACGCCGAAGACGGAGCCGAGAGCTGCCCAGTCGATTTTCATACTGCTGATTCCTTACACCGAGGCCGGGCTGCCGGCCGGCTCGGCCGGGGGAGCGGCCGGGGCGGGGATGGTGGTCTTGATGTCCTGCGCGGGGGTCCCCGCGGGGGGCGGGATGACGGCCGCGATGGCGGTGGTGACGACGCCCGCGGGCTCGTCGGCCTCCATGTCGTTGACGTTGTTGTGGTCGATGACCTGGCGGCGGGAGATGAACCAGATCGCGACACAGGAGGCGATCAGGAAGGCGGCGACGGCCGCGACACCCCAGTCACCCTGCTGGGTGACGAACTCCGAGCCCGCCGCGACGAGGCCTGCGGCCGGAAGGGTCAGACCCCAGGCGACGAACATCCGGGTCGCGGTGGACCAGCGGACGACCCCGCCCTTGCGGCCGAGGCCCGCGCCCATCACCGCGCCGGAGCACGAGTGCGTGGTCGACAGGGAGAAACCGAGGTTGGAGGAGGCGAGGATGACGCTGGCCGCGCTGGTCTGGGCGGCGAAGCCCTGCTGCGGCTGGAGGTCGGTGAGGCCCTTGCCCATGGTGCGGATGATGCGCCAGCCGCCGAGGTACGTGCCGAGCGCGATCGCGAGACCGGCGGAGACGATGACCCACAGCGGGGGGTTGGAACCCGGGGCGATCACATTGCCGGCGACGAGGGCCAGCGTGATGATGCCCATCGTCTTCTGTGCGTCGTTCGTGCCGTGCGCGAGGGAGACGAGACCGGCCGAGGTGATCTGGCCGGCGCGGTAGCCCTTGGCGGTGGCTCCGGCGTCGGCCTTCTTGCCGAGCTTGTACGTCAGCCGGGTGGCCACCATCGCGCCGATGCCCGCGACGAGCGGGGCGGCGATGGCCGGTATCAGCACCTTGGTGACGACGACGCTTCCGTTGACGCCACCGAAGCCGACCGATGCGACCGTGGCGCCGATCAGACCGCCCATGAGGGCGTGGGACGAGCTGGAGGGCAGACCGACCAGCCAGGTCATCAGATTCCAGAGAATGGCGCCGACGAGCGCCGCGAAGATGACTTCCGGCGTGATGCCTGAGTCGTCGACGAGACCGCTGGAGATCGTCTTGGCGACCTCCACCGACATGAAAGCACCGACGAGGTTGAGCACGGCGGACATGGCGACCGCCGTCTTGGGCTTCAGTGCGCCGGTCGAGATGGTCGTCGCCATCGCGTTGGCGGTGTCGTGGAAACCGTTCGTGAAATCGAACACGAGAGCTGTCACGATCACGATCGCGAGCAGCAGTGTGATGTGTTCCATTTAACCCAGGCAATCGTTTGGCGTCATTGGCTGGCCGACCGTAGGCAACCTGGATGAACGGAAGGTGAACTGGGCTCGGCGTTGCAGTGTCTGCAAGTGAGTAGAAGTGGTTCCGCTTATGGAGGTGGGGCTCGGCTGCGGTCGCCGAAAGCCCGTGGAATCCGTTCGAAACGGGCCCCGTGCGGCCGATCGTGGTGCCCCGGTGCACACGGTCGCCGGCTGCCGGCGACTGAGAGGATCGTCACATGACGGAACAGGGGCGGCGGGACGCGCAGGACGCGATCGACCGGGCATGGCGGGACCTCATGACAACCGCCCGCAGGACGGCGGCCGAGGGGCTGGTGGTCGGCACCTCGGGCAATGTCTCGGTACGGGTCGGGGAGACCGTCCTTGTCACCCCGAGCGGGGTCCCCTACGACAGGCTCACCCCCGCGGACGCCGTCGGTGTCGATCTCCACGGCGGCAGACTCTTCGGCGACCTGGCGCCCACCAGCGAGCTGCCGCTGCATCTCGAGGTCTACCGTCATACCGACGCGGGCGCCGTGGTGCACACCCACGCCGTGCATGCCACCGCGGTCTCCACCCTCGTCCCCGAGCTCCCGCCCATCCACTACATGACCGCCGCACTCGGCGGCCCGGTACGCGTCGCCCGTTACGCCCTGTACGGCACCGAGGAACTCGCCCGGAACATGCGCGAGGCCCTGCGCGACCGGAGCGCGTGCCTGCTGCAGAACCACGGAACCGTCACCTACGGCGACTCCCTCGACCAGGCCTACGACCGCACGGCCCAGCTGGAGTGGATGTGCCGCCTCTGGCTGACCGCGTCGTCCGTGCCGGGACTCTCGCCCACGCTGCTGTCCGAAGGGCAGCTGAGTGAGGTGTCCGACCAGCTGAAGGGCTACGGCCAGCCCCGCTGACACCGCCCGGGACCACTGGCGGCGACCGGCCTCGCGGCGGGGGCCTGGACCGAGGTGGGGGTCGGCGGCGTACGTCGATGCCGGCGAGCCGGGCGGCTTCCGCGTTGCCGCCGACGGCGACGGTGCGACGGCCGAAGGTGGTGCAGCACCCGGCCCGGCCGATTTCGGCCGGTGCCCGGCGACCATGACGCGAGGGGCGGGGTGCGCCTGGCCGGGTCGGGCCTGTTGCCGGAGGGGCCGGGGTGCTGTCGGCGGCCGGGTGCCCCTGGCCGGGCGGGGCTTCTGACGGTGACCGCCTCGCGGTCGGGTGCCCCTGGCGGGGTTGGGCCACCCGCCGGGAGGGGGCCTTGCGGCCGATGGCGCTCGCCGGAGGGGCCGGCGTTGGGCCGGGCGTTCGCTAAAGGGGGTAGGGGCGGGTCTGTCGCCGGGAGGCTGCTTTGCGGCAGGTGGTGCTGGGCGGAGGGGGCGGGGCTGCTGACGGCTGCAGGGGTTTCTGGCGGTGACCGGCCTCGCGGTCGGGTGCGCCTGGCCGGGTGGGGGTGGGTCTGTCGCCGGGAGGCGGCCCTGCGGGCGGTGCCGCTGGGCGGAGGGGGCGGGGCTGCTGACGGCTGCCGGGGTTTCTGGCGGTGACCGGGCTCGCGGTCGGTGGCGCTGGCCGGGTGGGGGTGGGTCTGTCGCCGGGTGGCGGCTTTTGCGGCAGGTGGTGCTGGGCGGAGGGGGCGGGGGCGCGCCGGGCCCGTCGGCCAGGGGCGGCGGCACCGTGCAGAGGCCCGTCAAGCGGTACGCCGTCCGGCGCCGGCACCGTGACCGCGGCACACCCGTACGCCGTCCCGCACGCCCCTCCACTGGCAGCGTGGCCCGTGGCTGCCGACACTGGACGGGTGCGCGCGGCAACAGCGACGGCAGCGGCCGTCACCACTCTGCTCGGCGTCGGCGCGGCCGCGATAGCGGCCGGCCGCTACGCGAGCAACGCCGCGCTCAAGGCTCCGGTCGGGAAGCCCCTGCCCGGCGACCCCCGGCTCACCGTGCACGAGACCGAAGGTGACCGCATCACGCTGACCCGCAGCCTGGCCTCGCTCCGTCCCGGCACCTACGGACTCGCAGGCTCCGGCGTCCACGCCGTCGTGGGGCAGGTGCTCGACCATGTCCCCCATGCCCCGGACACCGTCGTACGCCGCCTGGTACGCGTCACCGGTGACGGCCTCGAGCGGGGCGACAAGGTCCGCCTCACCCCTCAGCTGCACAGCGGTGCCCCGGCCGACGCGCTCGGCATCGACCACGCCGAGGTCCTCGTCCCCGGCGAGCTGGGTGCACTGCCTGCCTGGTTCGTCCCCGGCGCCCGTACCACCTGGGTCATCACCGTGCACGGTCTGGGCACCACCCGCGAACACCCCCTGAACCTCCTCGAGTTCCTGCACTCCTACCAGTTCCCGGTCCTCGACCTGGCATATCGCGGCGACGCCGGCGCTCCCCGGCCGCCGGACGGGCTCGGTCATCTCGGCGACTCCGAGTGGCGCGACCTGGACGCGGCCGTCCGCCACGCCGTTCGTCACGGCGCCGAGCGTGTCGTCGTCCACGGCTGGTCCACGGGCGCCTCGATGGCCCTGTACGCCGCGGCCAATTCGGCGCTGCGCGACCGGATCAGCGGACTCGTCCTGGATTCCCCGGTGCTCGACTGGCAGACCACCCTGCGCACTCTGGCCGCCGCCCGCCGTACCCCCGCCGTGCTGCTGCCGCTCGCGGTCAGAGCGGCACAGGGCAGGACCGGACTGCACGGCGACCGGCTGCTCCAAGCGGCCGACCCGGACGCCCTGAGAGTGCCGACGCTGATCTTCCACGGGCCGGACGACATCATCGCCCCATGGGAGCCCTCCCAGGAACTGGCCGCCCGGCGGCCGGAGCTGGTCAGCCTTCACCCGGTCCCGAACGCCCCGCATGCCGCCATGTGGAACGCCGGGCCGACCCGCTACGAGGAGGCCCTGCGCCGCTTCCTCACCCCGTTGATGTAGGCACCGGTACGCTCCCCTCTTGTCCCTTTCGTCCCCGGTGGGGCGCCTGCCGGGCCCGGCCGCGCCGGTTCCGTTTGGGCTTTCGGGCCGTCAACGGGAAGACTGCACCCCGTGACGTCCCGAAAGCCTGATGAGCAATTGGCGCGCAACTCCAGACTCCGTCTTGTCCGCCCGCGGTCCCTGGCCACTGCACGACGGGCCGTGACGACCCGGCGCACCCGGCCGGCCACCAGGCCGCCCGAGGGCACGCCCGCCCCGGCGGAGCTGGCCCGCCAGGCCAGGGCGGTCCTCGCCGACGCCGTACGCATCGCCCGCTGGGCGGCCGTCGAGCGCGACCCCAGCACCGCCCCGCTCACCGACCGCGCGCGGGAACGTGCCGCGGCCGCTTTGGAACTGACACCCCACCAGGTCCGGGCCGGCTGGGACCGCGCCCGTCTCGCCGGCCTGGTCGAGCTGCACGGCGACACCGTGCGCCCCGGCTGGCGGCTGCGCGCCTGGGACCGCGACGACATGGCCGTGCTGCGCGGCTGGGTCGCCCTCTTCGACGCCTGGTCGCTGGTCCACCCCGCTCCCGAGGACATCGCGCCCACCGCGGTGGCCGAGGTCGTCGAGGCCGTGCCCCAGGTGCTCTCCCTCCTTCAGCTCTCGGACGGCCCCGTGCTCGTACCGGCCCTGCTCGATCTGCTGCAGCAGCGCGTCGCGGAACTGCGCGAGGAACGCTGCGAGGTCCCGTACGCCGGATCGCCCGAAGCCGGAACCGCCCTCACGGGAACAGCCCTCACGGGACCCGTCCCTGCCGGACCCGCCCTCACCGGACCCGCTGCCCCGGAGACCGGCCCGGCTGATGACGTCCCCGTGGCCGTACTGCTCGACTGGGCCCTGGAAGGCCTGTCCGCCGTCGGCGCCCTGACCCTGGAGCCCGGCCGATCCGCCACCCTCACCCCCCTCGGCAACTGGGCGGTATGGGTCAAGCTCGAGCAGATCTGCGTCGCCGCCCAGAGCCCCGCGGGCAATATCGAGCAGTCCGCCTCGGACATGCTGCTCGGCTGTGCCCGGCTCACCCCCGGACCGGCGCGCGCCGAATACCGCGCCTGGCTCGCCGCCCGCACCGTCTCCAGTGCGGTCGGTGAACTCCTCGCCGTCGCCCGTGGCGAGGACGCCCTGCTGCGCGGACTCGCCTTCGAAGCGCTGCGCGTCGTCGGCGCCCCGGCGGAGGCCGAGGTACGGGCCGCCGCCACGGAGCCGTCCCTGCGCCCCTATGCGTTGCTCTGGCTCGCCGAGTACGAAGGCGCCGACCCCGAGGACGCCGCCGACGTCCTCACCCGAGAAGAGGCGACCTGGCTGTGGGTGGACACCGCGGCGGCCGTCGCCGACCACGGTGAGCCCCAGCTGCTGCTTCGCCACCTCGACTCCGCCGTCCAGGGCACGGTTCCGGCACTCCTGGACGAGCTCCGGACCGGCGGCCACCCCCGCACCGTCCAGGTCCTGGTGGCCCTGGCCGCCGCGCACCCGGACCCCGCCCTCGCCAAGGCCGTGCGCCGGGCCGCCTTCCAGGTGCACACCGGAGGCTCCTGACGCAGGGGCGGGGAGACCTTACGGGGACTCCGCCGCCCCCGGGGAGTACGTCCCGAAGCTCCAGATGTTGCCCTCGAGATCGCGGGTCATGTAGTCGCGCGCCCCGTAGTCCTGGTCGGTCGGCGGCATCACGATCTCCGCCCCCTGTTCCACGGCCCGGCTGTGGTGCGCGTCCACGTCGTCGACATGCACGAACACCCCCGTCGGACCTGCCCCCTTCATCAGCTTGTCGAACTCACTGCCGGTGCCCTTGCTGCCCAGCATCACCATTCCGTTGCCGTAGGTGAGCTCGGCGTGCACCACACCGCCGTGCTCGTCCTCGTACACCGCATGTTCGGTGAAGCCGAAGGCCTCGGTGAGCTGCCGGATGGCGGCCTTGGCGTCCGCGTACACCAGCGTCGGACAGATGCTCGGCGACTGAGTCATCCCGATCACTCCTCAACTTGCTCGACGACGCGCATGTGATCTGTGTCTCAGATCCGGCACTCAGTCTGGCACCCACCACTGACAACGCCCGGCCGCACCGCGGCACTCCGGCGCCCTGTGGTCAGCGGAAGGTGTTGCAGCGGGCCATGTCGCCCGTGCGGTAGCCGTTGTGGAACCACTCCTGGCGCTGTGCCGCCGAGCCGTGCGTCCAGGACTCCGGGGTGACCCGGCCCTGGTACCTCGCCTGGATGCGGTCGTCGCCCACCGCCGCCGCCGCGTCCAGACCGTCCCGGATGTCCTGGTCGGTGAGCGAGGTCAGCAGCAGCCTGCCCGTCTTGTCGTCCGGCGAGGTCGCCGCGTGGTGTGCCCACACCCCGGCGTAGCAGTCCGCCTGGAGTTCCAGGCGTACCGCGTTGCTGCCCGCGCCCTGCTGTCCGTCCTGCGCCCGCTGCAGGGTGCCCAGCAGGTTCTGCACGTGGTGCCCGTACTCGTGGGCCACCACGTAGGCCTGGGCGAACGGGCCGCCGGTCGCCCCGAACCTGGTCCGCAGATCGTCGAAGAAGCCCAGGTCCAGATAGACTTTCCGGTCGGCAGGGCAGTAGAACGGCCCCACCTCCGCGGTCGCCGTCCCGCAGGCGGTCCGCACCTGCCCGGTGAAGATCACCGTCTGCGCCGGTGAGTAACGCCCCCCGCGCCGCTGGAACTCCGCACGCCAGAAGTCCTGGACATTGTTGACCACCGCGACGATCCGGCAGTCCTCCCGGGTGTTCGCGTCCACCCCCTTCCGGCAGGCCCGCTCGACCTCCGCCTGCGACGACGAGGTCGCCACCGGTTCGGGGTCGCCGGAGGACAGCCCGAGCTGCTCGGGCCCCACTCCGAAGAACAGCCCCAGGATCACCGCGATGATGCCGGCGATCCCGCCGCCGATCGTGGCCCTGCCTCCCGGGACACGGCTGCCCCGTACGTCCTGGACCTCGGACGTGTCCAGATCGGCGTCGTCGTCGAACTGCACGGGCCACCACCTCTTGCTCCACGCTCTCGCCGTCGCGGCGCGGGCAACGAGCCGCCCTGTCGCCGAGTATCGACCAGCTGTGCGCTGTATGCCCCTTTTGTCGGACGGTCGGGTCCATTGGACGGGCGAGCGCACATCGCGGCGATCAGGTGCCGCAGAGTGGTGCCGCAGGGGCGGTGTTCGCGGCGCCGGACGTGACGGCCGCCACGGAAAAACACTTGCCCCGCCCCGTTAGACTGGGCCGTATGGCAATTCTCCTTGTGCATTAGACGGCGTCGCAGCGTCGACCACCCGTCCCCTCCGCCGTCCATACCGCCTTGGAGTATTACCCCGTGATCACCGCATCCGGAGTCGAGCTGCGCGCAGGCGCCCGCGTCCTCATCGAATCCGCTTCCTTCCGTATTGCCAAGGGCGACCGTGTCGGCCTCGTCGGCCGCAACGGAGCCGGCAAGACCACCCTCACCAAGTGCCTTGCGGGTGAAGGTGTCCCCGCCGGCGGCACCATCACCCGTTCCGGCGAGGTCGGCTACCTCCCGCAGGACCCGCGCACCGGCGACCTCGACGTCCTGGCCCGCGACCGCATCCTCTCCGCCCGCGGACTCGACCTCCTGATCCGCAAGATGCGCCTGAACGAGGAGCGCATCGCGACCGGCCAGGGAGCCACCCGCGAAAAGGCGCTGCGGCAGTACGAGCGTCAGGAGACGGAGTTCCTCACCAAGGGCGGTTACTCCGCCGAGGCCGAGGCCTCCACCATCGCCGCCGCGCTCGGTCTGCCCGACCGGGTGCTCGGCCAGCC
The DNA here is from genome assembly GCF_040613775.1 of Streptomyces sp. NPDC006208. NCBI lineage: Bacteria > Bacillati > Actinomycetota > Actinomycetes > Kitasatosporales > Streptomycetaceae > Streptomyces > Streptomyces sp. NPDC006208. The sequence continues at coordinate 54,681 of NZ_JBEXSW010000041.1, forward strand.
CCTCCATACGCTCTCGGGCGGTCAGCGCCGCCGGGTCGAGCTGGCGCGCATCCTCTTCTCGGACGCCGACACCCTGCTGCTCGACGAGCCGACCAACCACCTGGACGCCGACTCCATCGTCTGGCTGCGTGACTATCTCAAGACCTACCGCGGCGGCTTCATCGTGATCTCCCACGACGTCGATCTGGTCGAGACGGTCGTCAACAAGGTCTTCTATCTGGACGCCAACCGCTCCCAGATCGACGTCTACAACATGGGCTGGAAGCTCTACCAGCAGCAGCGCGAGGCCGATGAGAAGCGCCGCAAGCGTGAGCGGCAGAACGCCGAGAAGAAGGCTGCCGCCCTCAACTCGCAGGCCGACAAGATGCGCGCGAAGGCCACCAAGACGATCGCCGCACAGAACATGGCCAAGCGCGCGGAGCGCCTGCTCGCCGGGCTCGACGAGGTGCGGGTCGCCGACAAGGTCGCCAAGCTGCGCTTCCCGGAGCCCGCTCCCTGCGGCAAGACTCCGCTGACGGCGGAGGGCCTGTCCAAGTCGTACGGCTCGCTCGAGATCTTCACGGATGTCGACCTCGCGATCGACAAGGGTTCGCGTGTGGTCATCCTCGGCCTCAACGGCGCCGGCAAGACCACGCTCCTGCGGCTCCTGGCCGGTGTCGAGAAGCCGGACACGGGCGAGGTCACCCCGGGCCACGGCCTCAAGCTCGGCTACTACGCGCAGGAGCACGAGACGCTCGACCCGGACCGCACGGTGCTGGAGAACATGCGCTCCTCCGCGCCCGACCTCGACCTGGTCGCGGTGCGCAAGACGCTCGGCTCCTTCCTGTTCTCCGGTGACGACGTGGACAAACCGGCGGGCGTGCTGTCCGGTGGTGAGAAGACCCGGCTGGCGCTGGCCACCCTGGTCGTCTCCTCGGCCAACGTCCTGCTGCTGGACGAGCCCACCAACAACCTCGACCCCGCCAGCCGTGAGGAGATCCTCGGCGCGCTGCGCACCTACAAGGGTGCGGTCATCCTCGTCACCCACGACGAGGGTGCGGTCGAGGCGCTCGAGCCGGAGCGGATCATCCTGCTTCCGGACGGCGTGGAGGACCTGTGGGGCGCGGACTACGCCGACCTGGTGGCGCTCGCCTGACGACCGGCTCCGGCCCGGCCCGCCACGGGCCGGGCCGTTTTCGTTACCGGGCGCTGCCGCACGGTGTTGATCCACTCCGTATGGATCATTCGGCCTACGCGTGATCCATCATCTGTGTGAGTGCGTCTCGTATCACGGCGTGGCGTCGAGCGGACCGTGTCCGTCCGCTCCCGCGCGGTGCCCTTGCGTCGCTGCGCGGCGCTGACCTGGTCCTTTCCCCGACGCTCGGCGCGAGGGAGCCCTTTCGGCCGATCGGAATGCAGGATTCCGGCAGTGTCGGGCCTCCGGTGCATCGCCAAGCCTTTTGCACTGACCTTGCCGAATGGGTGGCCAGGATGCCCATGAGGGGTGATCATGAGAAGTCCAGAGCGCACTTCCCATGAGGAGGCACGGGTGGCCGAGACTCTGAAGAAGGGCAGCCGGGTGACCGGCGCCGCGCGCGACAAGCTCGCGGCAGACCTGAAGAAGAAGTACGACTCCGGTGCAAGCATCCGGGCGTTGGCCGAAGAGACCGGCCGCTCCTACGGATTCGTCCACCGGATGCTGAGCGAGTCCGGAGTCACGCTGCGGGGACGCGGCGGAGCGACACGAGGCAAGAAGACGGCCTCGGCCTGACGTTCGGTCGATCGACGCGATTCGATCGGGTCGATCGAGGCGAATCGTTCAAGGAAGAGTCGTTCAAGGCGGTCGCGGCTCCTTCGGTCCACCGGTTCACACGCGGTGGCCACCCGGTCGGGCATCCGGTCGGCCGGGTGGTTACTGTGCAGTCACTTATCTTGGTAGAGCTGACTGCATCTGAACCGGAGGCGCCTTATGACTTCGCCCGACTCTGTGCTCGACAAGGACGGCGTACGGCTCACCGTCGAGGACGCGGTTGCCACGGTGACCCTGATCAACCCGGACAAGCGCAACGCCCAATCTCCTGCGCTGTGGCGGGCGTTGGTGCACGCGGGTCGGTCACTGCCGGGCAATGTGCGGGTCGTGGTGCTGCGCGGTGAAGGCAAGTCCTTCTCCGCGGGGCTCGACCGGCAGGCGTTCACGCCCGAGGGCTTCGACGGCGAGCCGTCCTTCATCGACCTCGCGCGCGGCTCCGATGCGGAGCTCGACGCGGTCATCGCCGAGTACCAGGAAGCGTTCACCTGGTGGCGCCGCAGTGACATCGTCACGATCGCGGCGGTCCAGGGGCATGCGATCGGCGCCGGCTTCCAGCTCGCCCTCGCCTGCGACCTGCGGGTCGTCGCGCAGGACGTGCAGTTCGCCATGCGCGAGACCAGCCTCGGTCTCGTTCCCGATCTCACCGGTACGCACCCTCTGGTGTCGCTCGTCGGCTATGCCCGCGCACTCGAGATCTGCGCGACCGGCCGCTTCGTCCACGCAGAGGAGGCCGAGCGTACGGGCCTGGCCAACCTGGTCGTGGCACCGGAGGAGCTCGACGGCGCCGTCCAGGACCTGGCCGCGGCGCTGATCGCCGCGCCCCGGGACGCGATGATCGAAACGAAGGCGCTGCTCCAGGGCGCCGCGGGCCGGTCCTACGAGGACCAGCGGGTCGCGGAGCGCGCGGCCCAGGCACGACGGCTGCGTGACCTGGCCGGCCTGTCGGACTGACGCTCCCGATCGACTCGGCCGCACCGACGCTCCCAGCGTCGATTCGGCCGGGCCGACGTCCTCAGCGTCGACTCGGCGCGTCGCAGGCAGGCTCGCCGAGTCCTGGGCCCGCGGTCACCTGTACGCCGTCAGGGCACCGACGTGATCAGGACAGCCACCGCACGACCGTCGTCAAGGGCATCGGAGACCGCGGCGCGGACCGCGCGGGCGACATCCAAAGGGCGATGGCCCGCGGCCGTCGCCAGTTCGACCCGGACATGGTCCGGCTCGTGATGCACTGCCACCCCCAGCGTGGCCGTCAGATGCGCCACGCCTTCGGTCGCCGCCGCGGCCTCACCCGCCGCATCCGCGGCGTCGACCGCACGCACCCGGTGCGCAATGGTGTCATCAGGTCCGCGGGGCGCCGTGTCCAGCAGTTCGCTCACCAGAAGGTCCACCTCCGCGATCTCCAGACCCAGCCGGTCCGACGCCACCGCGAGCAGTTCCGCCCTCAACTCGGCCGCCAGCGCGGGCAATGGCTCCCATTCCCAGACCGCGACCTCGGCTTCCAGGCGCAGCGGGCCCGGCGGCAGGGCGCTCGGCGGAGGCGGTACGGCCGGCACCGCGGCCGTGCCGGGGTCCGCGAGGGCCAGCCGGATCCGGCGCAGCGCCGCTCCCGGCACCGTGGCAGCAGCACGGCGCAGCACCGGTGCGGCCGCCTGCTCACTCAACCAGGCTCCGTCCCCGGGCCCGCCCAGGGGGAGCAAGCTGCCCAGGCCCATCGCCCGCCGTACCCGCCGCACCGCATCCGCACCGGTCATTGCTCCAGCCTGCCGCATCCCCGGCGCGAGACGGGGCAAGCGCACTTAATGTGGGCAAGGAGGCCACCACCGCCCGGAGAGGACAAGGCGATGACCGACCCAGCCCAGCGCAACCGGTCCGAGAACCGTGGCGGCGAGCCGTCGGGCGGAGGGTCCGGTGAGCAGTCCCGCAGGCCGGCGATGGCCAAGCGAAGCGTCGACGCTGGAGCGCGTGGACGCACCACCATCGCCGACGGGGTGGTGGAGAAGATCGCGGGGCTGGCGGCCCGCGATGTGGTCGGTGTGCATGCGATGGGCGGCGGCGGTGGCTCCCGTACCTTCGGCGCCGTACGCGACCGGGTACCCGGCGGCAGGTCCAATGTCGCCCGAGGTGTGAAGGCCGAGGTCGGCGAGGTGCAGACGGCCCTCGACCTGGAGATCGTCGTCGACTACGGCGTCTCGATCGCCGATGTCGCCCGCGCCGTCCGCGAGAACGTCGTCTCCGCCGTGGAGCGGATGACCGGCCTCGAGGTCGTCGAGGTCAACATCGCGGTCAGCGACGTGAAGTTGCCGGAAGAGGAAGAGGAAGAGCCGGAGCCACGCATTCAGTAGAAGGAGCTCATCATGAGCATGGCGGTGGTCGGCCTGATGGCGGGCATGGCGCTCGGCTTCGCCGGATACTTCGGCGGCTTCGGGGCATTTCTGCTGGTGGCCGCGTTGGGAGCGGTCGGCTTCATCGGGGGACGATTCCTCGAGGGGGACCTCGAACTCGGCGACTTCTTCCGCAGCCGCGACCGCGGCGACGGGCGGCGGTGAGGCGTCGTGCCCGTCCCGCGTGTCGCGGCGGCCGAACGCGGGGCGACCACGATCGCGGACCGCGTCGTCGCGAAGATCGCCGCGCAGGCGGCGCGAGAGGCGATCGGCCGCGTGCCGGAGGGCGGCACCTCACCGCACGCCACGGTCACGGTGCACCATGACATCGCCCATGTACGGATCATCCTGGACCTCGACTACCCCTCGGACATCGGCGGCCAGTGCGGTGCGGTGCGTCATCGCGTCACCGAGCGGGTAAAGGCGTTGGCGGGGATGGAGGTACCCGAGGTGGCGGTGCAGGTGGAGCAACTGCACTCCGTCCACTCGCGTGCGGCGCAGGGGAGGATCCGATGACCGAGTCCGAGTCCGAGGCCCAGAAGCCCAGACCACCGGTGCTGGAGCTGGACCAGTCGGCGTCCGCGGCGGCGTACGAGCCGGCCTCTTCGGCGGAGCAGGGAGAGGGCGGGAGGGCGGGCCGATTCTGGTCCGTGCGCCGGGTGCCGGCCGGGCTGCTCGCGCTGGTGGTGCTGGGGGCGTCGGCCCTGACGCTGTACGACGTCGCGGCGGTGCGCGCCGACCGGCCCGCCATGCAGTGGCGGCGCACCCTGGCTGACGGCCTCGATACATGGCGTCTGGACGAGGTGGGGGTGCTGGCGGTGTCCGCCGCCGCGATGCTCATCGGTATCTGGCTGATCGTCCTCGCCGCCACGCCGGGGCTGCGCGCGTTGCTCCCGATGCGCCGCGAGCATCCGCATGTCCGGGCCGCCCTCGAACGGGAGGCGGCGGCGCTTGTGCTGCGCGACCGGGCGATGGAGGTCTCCGGGGTGCAGTCCGTACGGGTACGGGTGGGGCGTTCAAGGGCGCGGGTGCGGGCGATGTCGCACTTCCGGGAACTCGACGACGTACGGGCCGACCTCGACAGTGCGCTGGGCGTCGGTCTGAAAAACCTCGGCCTTGCCGCACCGCTCGCGCTGACCGTGCATGTCGTCCGGCCCTCGGCGAGGAAGCGGTGAGGCCGGTGCTCCGGGTGGTCAACCGCGTACTGGTCGGCCTCGCCGGCCTGGCCCTGGTCTGTGTGGGAGGTGCCGTTCTGGCAGCCGGGACGGGGCTCCCGGTGCCGTCCTGGTGGCCATGGGACGGACCCGGCGACGTCCTGCTGAGCGACGCGGACCGCGCCCGGTGGCGGGACGAGGGCTGGTGGTGGCCGGCCGTCATCGCGGTGCTGGCGGTGGTGGTGCTGCTGACGCTGTGGTGGCTGCTCGCCCAGCTGCGCCGCGCCCGGCTGGTGGAGGTGCTCGTGGACAGCGGGGACGGTGAGGGAGCGCTGCTGCGGGCCCGGGCACTCGAGGGCGTCCTCACGGGCGAGGCGGAGGCCCTGGACGGCGTGTCGAGGGCCCACGTCAGGCTGACAGGTCGCCGCAGTACACCCGAGGCGCGCGTGTCCCTGCTCCTGGAGCCGCACGCGGCTCCGGGCGAAACGCTGTCACACCTCCTTGACGAGGCGATCGGCCACGCGAGGGACTCGGCGGGGCTGGCGTCCTTGCCGGCGGAGGTGAGGATGGGGGCGACGAAGCACAAGGCACGGCGGGTGAGTTGACCCCCGCCCTGCCCGGACCGGCGCGCAGGGCAGCGCAGGGGAGTCCGTGGGGGTGCCCGCGGCAGCGGTACGCCCAGTCGTCGCCGATGGGGTTGCCCGGCCGGCCACGCGTCCCCGGCATCGGCGCGACGTGCCCCCGTCCGGCGTCAGAAGCCGTGGCGGGCGCCGCCGTCCACGGGGAGCATGATGCCTGTCAGGTAGGACGCCGCAGGGGAGAGCAGGAACGCCGCCGCCGCACCGAACTCATCGGGGGTGCCGTAGCGGCGCAGCGGGATGCGGGATTCGTTCATCGTGCGCGCCGCCTCCGCGTCACCGGAGAGTGCGTCGAGCTCGCGCACCCGGTCCGTGTCGATGCGGGCCGGGAGCAGTCCCACCACACGGATGCCGCGGGGGCCCAGCTCGTCCGCGAGGGACTTGGCGAAGCCGGCCAGCCCGGGGCGCAGGCCGTTGGAGACGGTCAGTCCCGGGATGGGTTCGTGCACCGAGCCGGAGAGGACGAAGCCGATGACGCCGCCTTCGCCCAGTTCCGCCGCGGCCGTCCGCGCCAGCCGCACCGCGCCGAGGAAGACCGACTCGAAAGCCGTCCGCCACTGGTCGTCCGTGTTGTCCGCGGCGAAGCCCGGCGGCGGGCCGCCCACGCTGATCAGAATGCCGTCGAGGCCGCCGAAGTGCGCACGCGCCGCGGCGGCGAGGCGTTCGGCCCCGGCCGGGTCGGCGTTGTCGCAGGCCACGCCTACCGCGTTCGGCCCGAGTTCGGTGGCGGCGTCCGCGACCGTCTTCGCGTCCCGCCCCGTGATGACAACCTTCGCACCGTCCGCGACGAGCGCCCGCGCCGCGGCGTTGCCCAGCCCCCGCGACGCGCCGGTGACGATGTAGACGCGGTCCTTCAGTCCAAGATCCATGGTCCCTATCCTGCCGTCCGGTCGGCGCCGAGCGCGAGGGCGGTGTTCACCAGGCCGATGTGGCTGAACGCCTGCGGGTAGTTCCCGAGCTGCCGCCCGGCCCTCGCGTCGTACTCCTCCGACAGCAGCCCGACGTCGTTGCAGAGCGCGAGCAGCCGCTCGAACAGGTCCCGGGCCTCGTCCACCCGGCCCGTCATCATCAGCGCGTCCGCGAGCCAGAACGAGCAGACCACGAACTCCCCTTCGTGCCCCGGCAACCCGTCGACGTCGGTGGCGCCCCTGCTGTAGCGGCGCACCAGCGGCCCGGCGCCCAGCTCCGCCCGTACCGCGTCCACCGTGCCGATCACCCGCGGGTCGTCCGGAGGCAGGAACCCCACCCGCGGTATCAGCAGCACCGCGGCGTCGAGCTCCTTCGAGCCGTACGACTGGGTGAAGGTGCCCCGCTGCGGGTCGAAGCCCTTCTCGCACACCTCCTGGTGCACCTCGTCCCGCATCGCCCGCCAGCGCGCCGCGTCCCCGTGCAGATGGGGAAACTCCTCCAGCGTGCGCACGGCGCGGTCCGCCGCGACCCATGCCATCACCTTGGAGTGCACGAAGTGCCGCCGTGGCCCGCGTACTTCCCACAGCCCCTCGTCCGGCCTGCGCCACGCCGCCTCCAGGAAGCCCATCAGGCTCAACTGGATGTTCCACGCGTGGCCCTCCGCCGTCAGCCCCGCCCGCCACCCCAGATGGAGCGAGTCCATGACCTCGCCGTACACATCGAGCTGCAGCTGGTTCACTGCGCCGTTGCCTGTACGGACCGGCGCCGAGCCCCCGTCGCCGCCGAGCCAGGGCAGCACCGTCTCCGGGAGCCGGCGCTCACCTGCCAGCCCGTACATGACCTGGAGGTCGGCCGGGTCCCCGGCCACCGCCCGCAGCAGCCAGTCCCGCCAGGCCGCGGCCTCTTCCAGGTATCCCGCCGACAGGAGCGCGCCCAGCGTGAGTGTGGAGTCGCGCAGCCAGCAGTAGCGGTAGTCCCAGTTGCGCACCCCGCCGATGTCCTCCGGCAGGGATGTGGTGGGCGCGGCGACGATGCCGCCGGTCGGCGCGAACGTCAGCCCCTTCAGCGTGATCAGGGAGCGCATGACGGCCTCGCGGTACGGACCCTCGTAGCGGCAGCGTGCCGACCACTCGTGCCAGTCGGCCAGGCACTGGTCCAGGGCCTTGTGCGGGTCGATGAGTCCGGGCCGCGGCTTGTGCGAGGGGTGCCAGGTCATGATGAACGCCACCCGCTCGCCCGGGCCGACGGTGAACGACGAGCAGGTGCTGAACTGCTGGCCCCATGTCTTGACCTCGGGCTCGCTGCGCAGCCAGACGGAGTCGGGGCCGGCGACCGCCACCCGGTGTCCGTCCGCGCGCCGCACCCAGGGCACCACCGAGCCGTAGTCGAAGCGCAGTCGCAGCGTGGAGTTCACCTCCACCGAGCCGCTGACCCCTTCCACGATGCGTACGACGTCGGGGGCCGTGTCGCGCTGCGGCATGAAGTCGATGACCTTGACCGTGCCGGTGCGGGTCTCCCACACCGATTCCAGGACCAGCGAATCACCCACATAGCCCCGCCGGGTGCACGCTCCCGCCCCCTTGGGCGCGATCCGCCAGTGGCCGTTGTCCTCGCCGCCGATCAGCGCGGCGAAGCAGGCGGGCGAGTCGAAGCGGGGCAGGCACAGCCAGTCCACCGAACCGTCCCTGCCGACCAGCGCAGCAGTCTGCAGATCGCCGATGAGGGCGTAGTCCTCGATGCGTAGGGTCACGCTCCGCCGTGTTCCCCCGGGAGTTGTCCGCTATGCCGTCGCGGCAGCCGGCTCCGGCGCCGGATCCGCGGCCGTGACGGCGCGGTCCTTCTTCTCCCGCCGTACGAGGATCACCCAGCCGACCGGCACGGACGCGGCGAACAGCCACCACTGAACCGCGTATGCCATGTGCGCGCCGATGGAGTCGTGGTCGGGGTCCGGGATCGGCTCGATGCTGTCGTCGGCCGGCTCCGGCGCGGTCATCTCCAGATAGCCGCCCAGCAGGGGCCTGTCCAGGGCCCTGGCCTGCTGTTCGCTGTTGATCAGCATCACCTGGCGGGGCGGCAGACCCGACAGGTCCTTGATCCCGCTGGCGCCGGTCGTCTCGTCGGCCTTGAGCCGGCCGGTGACGGTGACGGTGCCCCGGGGCGCGGCAGGCACGGTGGGGAACGCCTGCTGGTCGGCGGCGGCCGGGACCCAGCCCCGGTTGACCAGGACGGCGGAGCCGTCGGACAGCACCAGAGGGGTGAGGACATGGAAGCCGACCCGGTCGTCGGCGTTGGTGCGGCGGCGCACGACGACTTCGTGGGCGGTGTCGAACGTGCCCGTCGCGGTGGCCTTCCGCCAGTAGTCGGCGCGGGGGACCGTGTGCCCGGGGGAGCTGAGCTCGTCTACCGGTGCCGGCTTCGCCTCGAGATTCCGGGCGATCAGGGAGTTCTGGGCGACCCGGCGCTCGTGGCGGTGCAGCTGCCAGAAGCCCAGCTCGACCATCGTGGGGACGAGGACGAGGGCAATGAGGGTGAGGATCACCCACTGCCGGGACAACAGGAAGCGGTACACGGCCTCGACCGTACCTGCTGACGGCCCGCGGCCCGGACGGGGGGTCCCGTCAGGGCCGCGCACACGGGAAGATCCGATTCTGCAATCGGGCCGCCGCCCGCCCGGTCACACCTTGTCCACGATGCCCACCCTGCCCTCCGCGCGGGCGCAGTGGCCCCCGCAGTACCAGTGGCCCTCGACTTCGACGCCCTGGCCGATGATCTGGACCCGGCAGTGTTCACAGATGGGCGCCATGCGGTGAATGGCGCAGGAGAAGCAGTCGAAGACGTGCACCGCGCCTTGCGCGTGCACCTCGAAGGACATGCCGTAGTCGTTTCCGCATACCTCGCAACGTGCCATGCGCCACAGGGTGGGACTCAGCACTGGCCGGGGGCGAGCGGGCGGCGGGCGAGTCGCGCCGGGTTCACTCCGATGCGGGTGCCGGGGCGGGCGGTGCGGCGGGTCGTGGTACTGCCGGAACCGCCGCCGGACCGGCGACCGCGGCTGCCTGCGGATCCCCCGGGGAGGGCGCCACGTCCCGCAGCAGCTGGGTGAAGGCCGCCTCGTCCACGACCGGAGTGCCGTACGCCGCGGCCTTCACGGTCTTCGACGTCGACGCGTCCGGGTCGTTGGTCACCAGCAGACTCGTCAGCCGCGAGACGCTCGTGGCGACATGCAGCCCGGCCTCGATCGCACGGTCCTCCAGAAGCTCGCGCTCGGTCGACGTGTCGCCGGAGAACGCCACCCGCATCCCCTGGAGCAACTGCCCGCCCTTCTCGTACCGCCCCGGGTTGGGGTACGGGCACGGCGGGCGTTTGCGCGAGGGCCGCCAGCTGCCGTGTCCGTACGACGGCTGGTAGCCGATCCGCGGCGTGGCGGGGGAGTCGGACCACTCCGTCAGGGGACGGCATTCGAGCAACGGCAGGCGGACCCCGTCACGCGCCGCCGCGTGAAGGCTCGGCCGGAACGCCTCGGCCAGGACCCGCGCGTCGTCCAGCGCGTGGTGCGCGCGCTGCTGCACGACGCCGAAGTGCGCCGCGAGCGACGCCAGCTTGTGGTTGGGCAGCGGCAGCCGGAGCTCCTTGGCGAGCGCGATGGTGCACAGGCGCTGCCTCGTCGGCGCCGACCGGCTCGCCCGTGCGTACTCCCGGGCGAGCATCGACCAGTCGAAGATGGCGTTGTGCGCGACCAGCACCCGACCGTCGAGCCGGGTGGAGAGCTCCGCCGCGATCTCGCCGAACAGGGGCGCGCCTTCCAGGACATCGCTCGTCAGACCGTGGATCCACACAGGCCCCGGATCGCGCTCCGGATTGACCAGCGTGTACCAGTGGTCCTCGACATTGCCGTGGGCGTCGAGACGGTAGACCGCGGCAGACACTATCCGGTCCTCACGGGCGAGTCCGGTGGTCTCCACGTCGACGACCGCGTACCCCTTCGGATACGCGGCCGGCCACGTCGTCGCTGCGGTCGTACGGTCGTCGAGCATGGTCACAGAGAATACGGGCCGTCACTGACAACACTCGCCGCCCCGTACCCCGGCCTCGCCGGCCAGGCGCTGCGACCAGGTCCCCGGCTCCGTCAGTTCCAGGCCCACGGCCGTCAACAGGGCTCGGAAACAGCGGACATACGGTGCCACTCGCCCGCTCCGGCACCACCCGACCGTGTACCGGCGCGAGAGCGGCGCGCACGTGCCGGACGCGAGCCCGTGTGCCGCTCCGGGACGCGTTTCGCGCTCCGGCGCATCACGTCCGCGGAGGCGCGCCGCGAACGCTGCGGGCTTCTCAGCAGCTCCGCGCCGCTCACGTGCCGTGCCCGCCTCCACCGGATGCATTTTCCGCGGGTTGTTCCGGACGCGGCACAGCACCGGGTGAGACCCTCCCCGGGTGACTGATACGACGGGCGGTCCGCCCCACGAGGAGGCTCACGGCGGCGGTCTCGGTACCCGCCTCAACTGGCTGCGCGCCGCGGTGCTCGGCGCCAACGACGGTGTCGTCTCCACCGCCGGCCTGGTCGTCGGTGTCGCGGGCGCGACCGGATCCCGGGGCGCCCTGCTCACTGCGGGTCTGTCCGGGCTGCTGGCCGGATCCATGTCGATGGCGGCCGGCGAGTACGTCTCGGTCTCCACGCAGCGCGACTCCGAGAAGGCCGCCCTGGCGGTCGAGAAGCGGGAGCTGAAGGAGCAGCCGGCGGCCGAACTGGAAGAACTGACCCAGCTGTTGGCGGACCGGGGCCTGTCACCCGACGTGGCACGCGAGGCCGCGGTCCAGCTCACCGAACGGGACGCCCTGCGCGCCCACGCCCGGGTCGAACTCGGCATCGATCCCGACCAGTTGACCAACCCCTGGCACGCGGCGGGCGCGAGTTTCCTGGCGTTCACCGTGGGCGCCCTGCTGCCCCTGCTCGCGATCGTGCTGCCCTCGTCGTCCCTGCGTCTGCCCGTCACCGTCGTGTCCGTCCTCGCCGCCCTCGCCTTCACCGGCTGGTGGAGCGCCCGGCTGGGCGGCGCTGGGGTGGGCCCGGCGGTGCTGCGCAATGTGGGCGGCGGGGCGCTGGCGATGGCGGTGACGTACGCGGCGGGGACGCTGCTGGGAGCGGCGGGGGTGTGAATCACGTCCTGTGCAGGGAAGGCACCGGCCCGCCGGATCGCGGACCGGGCGGTGGCGGGCTCTTGGCGGAAGTCGCCAAAAGCTGCTGACAGACCCTCTCGCATACTTGTTGGTAACACCATCTAGCCGTGCCCCGGTGCCCGCCTCTACGGTGCCCGCATGCCGAACCTGCCCGATGTCGTGCTGTGGTCGATACCCGCCTTCGTCCTGCTCACCGTCCTGGAGATGGTCAGCTACCGGCTGCATCCCGACGAGGATGCCGCCGGCTACGAGGCCAAGGACGCCGCGACCAGCATCGGCATGGGTCTCGGCAGCCTCTTCTTCGACCTCGTGTGGAAGATCCCCGTCGTCGCGCTCTACTCGGCCCTCTACGCGTTCACACCGGCCCGTGTCCCGGTCCTGTGGTGGACGGTCCTGCTGATGCTGCTGGCGCAGGACTTCTTCTACTACTGGTCGCACCGCGGCCACCACGTGATCCGGATTCTGTGGGCGTGCCATGTCGTCCACCACTCCAGCCGGAAGTTCAACCTCAGCACCGCGCTGCGCCAGCCCTGGACCGGCCTGACCTCCTGGCCGTTCTATCTGCCGCTCGTCGCCTGCGGTGTGCACCCGGCCGCGCTCGCCTTCTGTTCCTCCGTCAATCTCGTCTACCAGTTCTGGATCCACACCGAGCGCATCGACAAGCTGCCGCGGCCGTTCGAGTACGTCCTCAACACGCCGTCCCACCACCGGGTGCACCACGCCTCCCAGGGCGGTTATCTGGACCGCAATTTCGGGGGCATCCTCATCCTGTGGGACCGGCTGTTCGGGTCCTTCGCGGCCGAGACCGAGCGTCCCGTGTTCGGGCTGACCAAGAACATCGAGACGTACAACCCGCTGCGCGTGGCCACGCACGAGTACGTGGCCATCGCCAGGGACGTACGGGAGGCCCGTACCCTGCGCGAGATGGCCGGGCGCGTCTTCCGCGGGCCCGGCTGGCAGCCGGCATCCCCCGCTCCGCTCGCCGGCGATGCCGCACCGGCCGCCAAGGGCGCGGCATGACCGCCCCGGACACAGGACCCGGCGCCGCCGACGTGGCCGGCAAGCCCTTGGTCCGTATGCCCTTCACCCGCCCGCCCTTCGCCGGTGAGCTGCGCGCAGGCTTCCTGCTCGGCGCCTTCGTGCTCGCCGCCCTGGCCGACCTCGTCAGTCTCCTTGCCGGGGTCCGGACCGGGCACCTCGTCGCCAAGCCGTTGCTCATGCCGCTGCTGGCGGCGTACGTCGCGGTGGCCGGCGGGCCGAGGCTCCTCGTCGCTGCGCTGCTCCTCGGCTGGGGCGGCGACGTGTTCCTGCTCCTCGACGCCGACTGGGCGTTCCTCGTGGGCATGGGTTCCTTCGCCGCCGGGCACGTCTGCTACCTGCTGCTGTTCGGCAGGGCCCGTACGTCACCGGCCGTGGCCGCCGGGTACGGCGCCGTGCTCGTCGGACTCGTCGTCCTCCTGTGGCCGGACCTGCCCGCCGAGCTGCGCGTCCCGGTGGCCGGCTACTCCCTCCTGCTGACGGCCATGGCCTGCCGGGCCACCGGCCTCGGCCGGCTCGCGGGGGCGGGCGGCGCGCTGTTCCTGCTGTCGGACGCCCTCATCGCCACCGGCATGGCCGGGTGGCCGCAGCTGCCCGCCCCGGATTTCTGGATCATGCTCACCTACTGCGCCGCCCAGCTGCTGCTGACCGCTGGTGCACAGGAGCGTGCCGCACAGGCGTACGGTGTGAGGCATACACCTGTCTGACCCAGCAAGGACCTTCAGCATGCGCGCCACCGTCATCCACGCCCCGCACGACATCCGCGTGGAGGAGGTGCCGGATCCCGTCGTCCAGCAGCCGACCGACGCCGTGCTGCGGGTCCTGCGGGCCTGTATATGCGGCAGCGACCTGTGGGCGTACCGCGGTCAGGCGGCCCGTCGACCCGGGCAGCGCATCGGGCACGAGTTCCTCGGTGTGGTCGAGGAGGCCGGCTCCGCCGTCACCGGGTTCGAGCCCGGCGACCTGGTCGTCGCCCCGTTCGTCTGGTCCGACGGCACCTGCGACTTCTGCGCCGGGGGCCTGCAGACCTCCTGCCCTCAGGGCGGCTTCTGGGGCTCGGTCGGCTTCGACGGAGGCCAGGGTGAGGCAGTGCGCGTGCCCTTCGCCGACGGCACCCTCGTCAAGCTCCCCGCCGACGCGGTCTCCGACGACCGGCTGCTGACCGCACTGCTCGCGCTCTCCGACGTCCTCGGCACCGGGCACCACGCCGCCGTCGGCGCGGGCGTGACCAAGGGCACCACCGTGGCGGTGGTCGGCGACGGAGCCGTCGGGCTGTGCGGCGTACTGGCCGCCAAGCGCCTGGGTGCCGAGCGGATCATCGCCCTCGGCCGTCACCAGGTGCGCACCGACATCGCCCGCACGTTCGGGGCGACCGACGTCGTGGCCGAGCGCGGCGAGGCGGCCGTCGCCGCGGTGCGTGAGCTGACCGGCGGCCAGGGTGCGCACGCCGTGATCGAGGCCGTCGGTACGGAGCAGTCGATGCGCACGGCCGTCGAGATCACCCGCGACGGGGGCACGATCGGCTATGTCGGCGTCCCGCACGGCAGCGGCACCGGCCTGGACCTGGGTGTGATGTTCGACCGGAACATCTCGCTGCGCGGCGGCGTGGCCCCGGTCCGCGCGTACATCCCCGAGCTGCTGCCCGACGTTCTCGACGGCACCATCGACCCGTCACCCGTCTTCGACCTGGCGGTCGGCCTGGAGGGTGTCCCGGACGGCTACCGCGCGATGGACGAGCGCACCGCGCTGAAGGTGCTCATCAAGCCGTGACCCGGCACCGGACGTGACCGGCTCCGGCCCGGTCACGCGCCCGGCAGTTCAGGCCGGGGCGGGCTCGGGGACGCGGCGCAGCATGATGACATGCGGCAGATCGGACCACTCGTCCTGGCGCAGCGCCCAACCCTGCGCCTCGGCCACCCGCAGCACATGGCCCGCGCCGACGGCCCGGTACTTGCGCACCGGTATCTCGCAGGTCGAGACGGGCGCCGCCCGGCCCACCGGTGCCGTGGCCCTGGTGGTCAGGTCGGCCACCGCCTTGTCGGCGCGCCGCGCGTAGAAATCCGCGTCCCCCTCGTGCCGCAGCTCGGGCCAGGAAACGAACCAGCGCGGCCACAGCTGCACCCGGTCACCCACCTTGTCGACTGCCTTCAAGAAGCCCTTCTCGAACCCCGGGATGATCGAAAGCACTTCACCCACCAGGCCGAATGCGAGCAGGAACAGCGTGCCGCCCAGCACCAGCGCCCAGTGCAGCGGCAACAGCACCACGGTCAGCAGGAACAGCAACCAGAGCCGGGCCGCGGAACGGACGGGCAGCGGCTCCCACGAACTCGCGTGGTATTCGGGGTGCTTGTGGTACACGGGTGACTCCAGAGGAGGGTGACGAGATCCGGAGCGGCAGGCTACGCGACCGGTTTCAGCGCCACTCGGGCGCATCCGTCCCCCAAATCCCCGGCGGACGGTCCCAGTCGGCCGGGCCGCCGGCATACGACACGGCCGGCAGCACATGCCGCAGTCGCCCCATCGGGCTGTCCTTCTCCGTGAGCCACCGCGAGGCGTCGTACGGGTCCGACGGCCGGTCCGGGGTTCTCTCCAGGTGGTTGACCAGCCATGCCCCCGTCTGGGAGAGGGCCAGTTCCACCAGCCGGGCCCCGCCCCTCTCGTGCTGCTCCGTCAGCGCACGCAGCACACCGGCGGCCATCAGACAGCCGGTGCCGTGGTCCAGGGCCTGCGCGGGCAGCGCCCCGGGCCGGTCCTGGTCACCCTCGATCACGGCGATGCCCGAGGCCGCCTGCATCAGACTGTCGAACCCGCGCCGCCGCGCCCAGGGTCCGTACCGTCCCCATGCCGACAGGCGGGCCACGACCAGACCCGGGCGGCGGGCGGCGAGTTCCTCGGGGCTCAGGCCGAACCGGTCCATCGCGCCCGGACGGTAGCCCGTCGCCACCACGTCGGCCGAGGCCAGTAGCTCCTCGAAGACGGCCCGGTCGGCCGCACTGCCCAGGTCGAGGCGGGTCGACCGTTTCCCCACCCCGGTGTCGTTGTGGGCCTCCTGACTTTCCGGCAGACCGGACGGGTCGACCCGCAGCACGTCCGCGCCGAGCAGGGCCAGTGTGCGGGTGGCGACCGGGCCGGCGAGCACCCGGGTCAGGTCGAGCACGCGCAGTCCCGCACACGGCCGCGCCGCCGATCCGCCCACGGCCCGCGGCGCCTGCTCGTCCCCGATCCGCTCCATGACCAGCAGCGGATGTCCGGCGGCAGCCGCACCCTGCGGGTGCGCGGCCCACTCCTTCGCGCTGCGCACGGCAACGGCCAGTCCGCCTGCCGCGTACACCCGCTCCTCGACGGCCTGCGCCGGCAGCTGCCCGACCGCGATGGCCACGGCGTCCGCGTCCGCGTCCGCCGGCAGCCCGAGCGCATCCAGCAACCGGGTCCGGTGATGCGGGTAGTTGGCATGCGTGCGCACCCAGCTGTCGGCCGCGCGCCAGAACCGGGAGAGCGGGGCGAAGGTCGTCGGGGCCACGCCGTCGACCCGCACCAGCCGGTCGCTGAGGAAGGCGGCGGTCACCGTGCCGTCGTCGACCCGCACCGTCGGGACCGGCCCGCCGCCGCGCCGCGCCGCGAGCTCGGCGGCGGCGAGGGAGCACACCGCCACGGTGGAGCGCGCCAGCTCCATGACGGGCAGCCGCGAAGGCAGCGAGCCGGTCCCTTCGTACGACACCCGCTCCAGCAGGGCGGGATCGCCGCCCACAGCGGCCCAGGCCTGGGCCGTACCGCTCGAGGATGTATGAGCCATACCGCCACTATGGCACCGAGTGCCATACGAAGGGCCCGGCGCGGAACTCCGCGCCGGGCCCTTCGGACAGGCAGGTGTCAGCGGCGAACGGCGTCCAGGGCGTCGGCGACACCCGTGCCGTAGAAGCCGTTGTTGCGCTTACCGCCCTCGCAGACCGCGTCGACGGTGCCGTCACCGTCGATGTCGTACGGGGTGGTGCACTCGGTGTCGTCCGCCTGCGCGTACAGCAGACCCTTCACCAGCGCCGGCGGCGCGTACGGGTGGGTCGACTTGATGAGCGCGGCGACACCCGCGACATGCGGAGAGGCCATCGAGGTGCCGGCCTTGTAGCCGTACTTGCCGCCAGGCAGCGTGGACAGGATCCGGCCGTCGGTGGCCGGCGCGTCCGGCGCCTGGAAACGCGTCGCGTCTCCGCCGGGGGCGGAGATGTCGATGACGCCCTGGCCGTAGTTGGAGTACGAGGACTTCAGGCCCTTCGCACCCAGCGCGGAGACCGTGACGACACCCGGGATCTGGGTGGGGATGTCCAGGCAGTCGCGCGGGTTGACGACGCGGGAGCCCGGGGTGGTGTCGTTCGGGCTCGAGGTGTCGGTGAGCTCGTCGGCGGCGAGGTCCATGTCCGAGTTGCCGGCCGCGGCGACGTTCACCGCGCCCTTGCGCTCCGCGTACCGCAGCGCGCGGACGTGCGCGTCGATCAGAGCCTTCTGGTCGGCGTCGTTCTTGCAGTTGAACAGCCACGGGTCCGTGTAGTAGCTGTTGTTGGTCACATCGACGCCGTGCTCGGCGGCCCACACGAAGCCGCACACGACGGCCTCGGTGTAGAAGAAGCCGTCGGGCTGCGAGACCTTGATGCCGGAGACCTTCACGCCCGGCGCGACGCCGGTGACGCCGACGCCGTTCTTGGCCGCGGCTATCGTGCCCGCGACGTGCGTGCCGTGGTCGCTCTCGCCCGGGCCCGGACGCCAGGCGCCGTCCGCCGTGTTGGGCACGCCGCCCACGCAGCTGACCGACGCGTTGCGGTCGAAGTTCGGGGCGAGGTCGGGGTGGGTGTCGTCGACACCCGTGTCGATGACCGCGACCGTGACCTTCTTGCTGCCCAGCGTCTTCTCGTGGGCCTTGTCCGCCTTGATGGCGGACAGGTCCCACTGGAGGGGCTCGAGCGGGTCCTGGTCGGAATCCGCCTCGGCCGCCGCCTTCTCGGCCTCGTCGGCGGTCAGCGGGCGCTCCGATTCGATGGCCGTGTCGGCCGAGGGCGTCAGCGGGGCGGTGCGGGTGGCACCGGCCGACTCGACACCGCGGACCTTGCGGATCGTCTCGGCGAACGCCGGGTTCTGCGAGTGGACGACGATGACGCCTATCTGGTCGTAGGCGATCACCACCGAACCGCCGGCCTTGGCTATCGCCTTCTTGACCGACTTGGCGGTGCCGTGGCCGCCCTTCACGTTCACGACGTACGACAGCTTCGGGCCGTCGGTCGACACTGCTGCCGGGGTCTCGTCCGTCGGAGCCGCCGAGGCGGCACCCGCGGGCAGAAATCCGAGCGAAGCAGTGAGCGCCAGACCGGCGGGCAGAGCAAGCGCGCGCCGCCGTCTGGATCCCAGATGAGCCATGGGTTCTCCACATCATCCGTGAAAACCGCTCAGACACCCCTGTTGCGAATGAGCGGTACATGCCGAGCGAAACTATCGCCGATCAAGGGGCGCCATCAATGCGTTCGGAGCACGAGTTCGAGAAGAAGCGCGGAAGAACGGGCCGAGGTTGAACCCGGTCGGCGCGTGCTCCGTGCCGTTGGCAGGGGGCGGAGCAACATCAATCCGCCCCCACAGAGAGGTCGTCCCCATGTCCATCCCCACCGCAGCGTCGCGAGGAGACTCCGTGGCCACCGATGCACCGCCGCCGCCCAAGGGCGGCACGGACACCAGCCCCGCCCAGCCCACGACCCAGTCGTTCGTTCAGGTGCACGAGAGTGCGGAATTCGGCGAACTGCGCCGCGCCTACCGTTCCTTCGCCTTCCCCCTGACCATTGCCTTCATCGCCTGGTACCTGCTCTTCGTCCTGCTGTCCAACTACGCGGGCGGCTTCATGGGCACCAAGCTCTTCGGCAACATCAACGTCGCGCTGGTCTTCGGACTCGCCCAGTTCGCCACCACGTTCCTCATCGCCTGGCTCTACTCGCGCCACGCCGCGACCAAGCTCGACCCCAAAGCCGAGGCCATCAAGTCCCGTCTGGAGGCTGACGCATGAGCACCCCCCTCCAGCTGGCGGCCGCGAGTGCCACCAGCGAGCACCGGCCGCTCATCATCACGCTGTTCGCCTGCTTCGTCGTGGCGACGCTGTTCATCACCGTCCGGGCCGGCCGGCAGACCAAGAGCGCCGCCGACTTCTACGCGGGCGGCCGCCAGTTCACGGGCTTCCAGAACGGCCTGGCGATCTCCGGCGACTACATGTCCGCCGCCTCGTTCCTCGGTATCGCCGGCGCCATCGCCCTCTTCGGCTACGACGGCTTCCTCTACTCCATCGGCTTCCTGGTGGCCTGGCTCGTCGCCCTGCTGCTGGTCGCCGAGCCGCTGCGCAACTCCGGCCGATTCACGATGGGCGACGTACTCGCCTACCGGATGCGCCAGCGACCGGTCCGTACCGCTGCGGGCACCTCCACCATCGTCGTCTCGATCTTCTACCTGCTGGCGCAGATGGCGGGCGCCGGTGTGCTGGTGTCCCTGCTCCTCGGGATCACCAGCGACGCGGGGAAGATCGCGATCGTGGCTCTGGTCGGCGTACTGATGATCGTGTACGTGACCATCGGGGGTATGAAGGGCACCACGTGGGTGCAGATGGTCAAGGCCGTCCTGCTCATCGCCGGAACCCTGCTGATCACCTTCCTGGTGATGTGGAAGTTCAACTTCAACGTCTCCGACCTGCTCGGCAAGGCCGCCGACAACAGCGGCAAGGGGGCGGCGTTCCTGGAGCCGGGCCTGAAGTACGGCGCCACCGGCACGTCGAAACTGGACTTCATCTCCCTCGGCATCGCGCTCGTGCTCGGCACCGCGGGACTGCCCCACATCCTCATCCGCTTCTACACGGTGCCCACCGCCAAGGCCGCCCGTAAGTCCGTCGTCTGGGCCATCGGCATCATCGGCTCGTTCTACCTGATGACCATCGCGCTCGGCTTCGGCGCCGCGGCCCTCGTCGGATCCGCCGAGATCACCGCGTCCAACAAGGCCGGCAACACGGCGGCACCCCTCCTCGCGCTGCACATCGGCGGCGTCGACTCGGCGGGCGGCGCGATCCTGCTCGCCGTGATCTCCGCGGTCGCCTTCGCCACCATCCTCGCGGTGGTCGCCGGGCTCACCCTCGCCTCCTCCTCGTCGTTCGCGCACGACATCTACGCGAACGTCATCCGCAGGGGGCAGGCCACCGAACAGGAAGAGGTCCGCGCGGCCCGCTGGGCGACCGTCGCCATCGGCGTGGTCTCCATCGCCCTGGGCGCCATGGCCCGCGATCTGAACGTGGCGGGACTCGTCGCCCTCGCCTTCGCGGTCGCCGCCTCGGCGAATCTGCCGACGCTTCTCTACAGCCTGTTCTGGAAGCGGTTCACCACGCAGGGCGCGCTGTGGTCCATCTATGGCGGTCTCGCCACCTCCGTCCTGCTGGTGCTGTTCTCGCCGGTGGTCTCCGGGAAGCCGACGTCGATGTTCCCCGGCGCGGACTTCGCCTGGTTCCCGCTGGAGAACCCCGGTCTGATCTCCATCCCGGTCGGCTTCCTTCTCGGCTGGCTCGGCTCCCTGCTGTCCAAGGAGGAGCCCGACCAGGGCAAGTACGCCGAGCTCGAGGTCAAGTCGCTCACCGGCGCCGGAGCGCACTGATCCGGACGGGCAGGTTCCCCCGGTGATCGGCCGCGTCGTAGAGTCCTACGACGCGGCCGTGCCGTTGCTCGTGTCAATCGGGCCGCTGCCGTGTCACCGGTCTGGCGTAGGCTCGAAGGCATCGGATCCGCGAATCGGGGAGGGGGCCCGCAGTGCTCATCGACACCTACGGCCGTGTGGCCACTGACCTGCGTGTTTCTCTGACTGATCGGTGCAATCTGCGGTGCTCCTACTGCATGCCCGAAGAGGGACTGCAGTGGCTCGCCAAGCCCGATCTGCTCTCCGACGACGAGATCGTGCGGCTGATCCGGATCGCCGTCACCGATCTCGGCATCACCGAGGTCCGCTTCACCGGCGGCGAGCCTCTGCTGCGCCCCGGGATCGTCGGCATCGTGGAGAACGTCGCCGCGCTCGCACCGCGCCCTCAGATGTCGCTGACCACCAACGGCATCGGTCTGAGGCGCACCGCCACCGCGCTCAAGGCCGCCGGACTCGACCGGGTCAATGTCTCCCTCGACACCCTGCGCCCGGATGTCTTCAAGACCCTCACCCGCCGCGACCGGCACAAGGACGTCCTGGAGGGCCTCGAAGCCGCCCGCGCAGCCGGGCTCACACCGGTCAAGGTCAATGCCGTGCTCATGCCGGGGCTCAATGACGACGAGGCCCCTGACCTGCTGGCCTGGGCCGTGGCCAACGACTACGAACTGCGTTTCATCGAGCAGATGCCCCTCGACGCGCAGCACGGCTGGAAGCGTGACGGCATGATCACCGCGGGCGACATCCTGGAGTCGCTGCGGACCCGCTTCACCCTCACACCCGAGGGCGACGAGGCGCGCGGCTCGGCACCCGCCGAGCGCTGGCTCGTGGACGGCGGACCGCACCGCGTCGGAGTCATCGCCTCTGTGACCCGGCCCTTCTGCCAGGCCTGCGACCGCACCCGCCTCACTGCCGACGGTCAGGTGCGCACCTGTCTGTTCGCCACCGAGGAGACGGACCTGCGAGCTGCCCTGCGCTCGGACGCGCCGGACGAGGAGATCGCCCGCATATGGAAGCTGGCGATGTGGGGAAAGAAGGCCGGATCCGGTCTGGACGATCCGTCCTTCCTTCAGCCCGATCGCCCCATGTCAGCCATCGGCGGCTGAGCGCCGCTCCCACTCCACGAGCGTCACGACGTCCTTCAGAAAACCGCGTACGTCGAGGAACTGGGACAAATGTTCGCGATGCTCCTCGCACGCGAGCCAGGTCTTGCGGCGGTCCGGGGTGTGCAGCTTCGGGTTGTTCCAGGCCAGCACCCACACGGCGGCTGTCCGGCAGCCCTTGGCGGAACAGATCGGGGTCTCGTCACTCACCTGATCATTGTCCCAACATGGCGACGCCGAGCAGCCACGGGGGGAGCTGCCCGGCGTCGGTCCGTCGCTCCGACGGGGGATGCGGAGCGCGCTACGAAGTATGTCACGGGTAACGGGGTGTGGTGCACCGGAACTTCACGATTGATCTGAGGTTTTCCTGAGGTTCGCAGGCTTCCGGCCACGGACCGCGTTCAGCTTTGGCCATGCCCCGATCGGTCGTGCTCGGACGCCCCCGGCTCCGTCCCGGAATCCGCCGCGTCCTGTCCGCTCGGCGGTGCGATCATCGGCCTCTCGGGGGAGGGGACGAACGTCGACGGAAGTGAAGGGGCGTTCTCCCGGCCCGCGTTGGCGATGACCACGGCGATGTACGGCAGGACGGCACCCAGCACCAGTGCCACGATCGCCACATGGCGCTCGACGTTCCACAGGACTGCTGAGGCGATCACCGCCAGGGTCCGCACCGACATCGAGATGACATAGCGGCGCTGCCGGCCACGCACATCGTCGGCAAGTCCCTGCCGGGCCCCGGTGATCCGGAAGACTTCTGTGCCGCCGCGCTTCCGCATCACGTTCCACCACCTGATTTCCGCGCCGGACGTTCCAGGTCCGGACGTCTCCACGGTACGCCCGGCCTGCGGCGGCCACGAGGGCGGGGCGGCGCACCGATCCTGTGCCGGGCGGCGCCGTGAGCCCGTACGGCTGCGGTCGACATGCGCTGTATGACGTACGGGCCGACACTGGCGGCGTAACTGCTCACGCAGAGCTTTACCAGCAGAGCCGTACGAGGAGGCAGCCATGGGCTGGTTGTGGGCGATCATCGTGGGATTCGTGCTGGGACTGATCGCCAAGGCGCTCCTCCCCGGCAAGCAGCACAGTCCGCTCTGGCTGATCACCATCTTCGGCATCATCGGCGCCGTGATCGGCAACGCGCTGGCAAGTGCCTTCGGCATCGACGAGACCGCCGGCATCGACTGGGGCCGGCACGCGCTCCAGCTCGGGGCCGCGGTGCTCGTCGTCTTCCTCGGGGAGATGGCCTACACCTCCGTACGCAGCAAACGAACGGCATAGGGAGGGCGCCGGAACACGGCGCTCAGCGGCGGACGGCGGCGGCCGGGCGGGTACCGCACCCTCAACTCACCGTGCCCACCAACTCACC
>NZ_JBEXSW010000042.1:0-77038 GCF_040613775.1 Streptomyces sp. NPDC006208
TCCCGCTACCAGCTGCGCATCGCCGCCCGCGCCCGGGAACTCGTCGACCAGGGCACCCCCATCGAGGCCGCCTGCCGCATCGTCATCCTCGAAGACCAGCTCGAAGAAGCCCAGCGCATCAACGCCGAACACCGCCGCACCGCCGAATCAGCGAAACCGCCCGTGGCTTGAGGCAGCGCGCCCGCCTTCGCCAACGTCTACGGCGTGGGCGTTCTGCTGCGCCGTGCCACAGGAACCACGGCGATCACCTCTGCCTCCCGCACGTTGCGGGAGGCCTACATCGGCTGGCAGGCATGAGACATGGCTACGGGAACGGTGAAGTGGTTCAACGAGGACAAGAGCTTCAGCTTCATCGCGCAGGACGGCGGAACAGACGTTCAGGCACTCGTCCAGGCTTCGAGGAAGGCTTTCCGTCCAGCGGGATCGTCCGACCTGCCGTCGGCGTGCAGGACGCGCCAAGCGGTGAGTTCGAGATCTCGGAGCCATAGTTCTCCGATGACCTGTGTCTTGAGGTCGGGAAGATGGTCGGACTCGGCGAGGGCTTGACCGATCACCTCCCCGGCCGCGACGCGTTGGGACGGGGTCATCTCGTCGACAGCCGAGAGGATCTGCCGGGCCAGGGTGGTTCCTTCGCCTGCCAGGGATTGCAGCACCTCAGCCTTCATGTTGGCAGGTAGCAGGTAGGCGGTGCCCGAGGACCTCCACAGTTCCAACCAGAAGTGCTCACCTGCCGCGGTGGGGGCAGGGAGCGCGGCCAGCAGCCCGAGGAGATGGCCGATGGCCGCGTAGCCACCGGAGTGAGCAGCTGCGACGACTGCGATGCCGGCTACGCGCTCCACATCGAGATGGCTGGCTTCGAGGTCTGGAGCCAGACCCAACTGGTGTTCCAACTGGTCTGTGAGGGGGGCGGATACGTGGGGGCGGACTTCAGGAAGCATCGGCGATCCTTGCGGGTAGGCGAGCAGTGGTGCCCGTTCGGAAGCCCTGATCTTTCCCACGATCGGCCGGGCTACTCGGCCTCGGGGGCCCATCGGCGGGACCAAGGGGACCGGAGTCCGCACGGCGAGAGACAGTCCAGGCCCGGCGACTTGGGCCTGGATTTCAGGCCGGCCTCTCGAAAGGGCTGTCCTGTGAGGTCTCTTAGCATGAGCGCGTGATTGCCAGTGACGCCCAGGAGTCCGGGGGAGGACGGGAAGCCATGTGCCGTGACGCCGCTGAGGTCGAATGTGGCCACGTCGCCTCAGAGTGTGGAGAACACCGCGAAGTCGGGCTGGCTCCCGGGCCACGATGTGACGATGCAGGAGAAAAGGGTCACTCGGTTGCCGCTCTGGTGGAGCAGGCGGCCGCCCTGGCAGAACCGATCAAGCCGAGGTTGCGTGGCTGGCTCCATGCCGGAATGGTCCCCACCGCGCTGATCGCAGGCATCGTACTCATCTGCCTGGCCGGCACCCCGCAGGCGACTTGGGCCTGCGCCGTGTACGCGGTCACCGCCTGGCTGCTGTTCGCAACGAGCGCCGTGTACCACCGCGGCACCTGGGGACCGCTCGGCGAGGCCCTTCTGCGACGTCTGGACCACGCCAACATTTTCCTGATCATCGCCGGCACCTGCACCCCCCTGGCTGTGCTTCTCCTGCCGCCGGACCAGAGGTCCATGCTGCTGTGGATCGTATGGACGGGCGCATTGGCCGGCATCGCGTTCCGGGTCCTGTGGGTCGGAGCTCCGCGCTGGTTGTACACCCCGTGCTACCTGGCCCTGGGGTGGGCACCGGTGCGCTACCTGCCCGACTTCCTGCATACCGGCGGAGCGGCCGTACTCACCCTGATCGTGGCCGGCGGTCTCCTCTACAGCGCGGGCGCAGTCGTCTACGCCCTCCAGCGCCCCGACCCCTCACCCCGCTGGTTCGGCTTTCACGAAGTGTTCCACGCGCTGACCGTGGCAGCCTTCACCGCGCACTACATCGCCATCTTCCTGAACATCTCCTGACCGCGCCCCCGATCTGTGTCGAGACCGGCTACGGGCCGACGCCGGGCGAGATGGTGCCACCGGAACAGTTGTGCCCTCCGAGCCGTGAACAGCGCCCGCCTTTCCTGAAACGCTGCGGTCCGGGTGGGGCAATATCTATGACCGCGAGATGAGGGTTTAACGCGCAGCGCGGGGAGTGTTTTTATGGCAACCAACGGAGTGGAGTTATTTACCGTACATGGGCCGCTACCTCATGCTACTGTCGATCTCAGTTGCAGTTGTGGTTCCCAAAAACTTTCGAGCTTCTTCGCCGGAGTTTCCCGGCAGTCTGGAAGCTTTTTGTATTGCCGGTCTTTTTCCGGACGGGGCATCATCGCGGCGACCCGGTATCCGCACATCGCGGGTCCCGGCGTACTGCCCCCAAAGGAGATATGGCATGGCGTCAGGCACAGTGAAGTGGTTCAACGCGGCCAAGGGTTTCGGCTTCATCGAGCAGGACGGTGGGGGCGCCGACGTGTTCGCCCACTTCTCGAACATCGCCGCCCAAGGCTTCCGCGAGCTGCTCGAAGGCCAGAAGGTCACCTTCGACATCGCGACGGGCCAGAAGGGCCCGACGGCCGAGAACATCGTTCCCGCCTGACGCTGACGCGGACTTCGTAGCTGGGGCCCGCATCCCTCGGGGTGCGGGCCCCAGCTACGGACATTTCCCACAGCGGTGTCACCTGTGGGACAACACTGCCCGCAGCCCCATCCTCAGGGGCGCCTTTCCGGAGCTGTGCCGGTCGACGTCCGGGATTTCACGTCCACATGACGTCACCTATTTCATAGCTTGCATCCCGCACCGGATTCACTGCAAGCCACATTCCTCTTTCGCATTTCCATTCGGTTCGTTCTTGTGATTCCCCGCGCTGCTCTTTCGCTGAGGGAATTCCTTGATACGCGCCGTATCAAGGAAGGTTCTCGATGAACCCCACACGTACGAACGGCCGTTCCTCCCGCCCCCGCCGGACCGAGGGCCCCGCTTTCGGGTCCGGCGCCGGTTCGAGGCGGGGCGCCCGCTTCGGCTCGCCCGCCCCGACCCGTTCCGGCGCTCAGGTCCGCTCGGGCGGCCACGGCCGGCGGCCCGCCGCGGTCCAGGGCGAGTTCGCCCTGCCGAAGACGATCACTCCGGCGCTGCCCGCGGTCGAGGCGTTCGCCGACCTCGACATGCCCGCCCAACTGCTGGCCACACTGACCGCGCAAGGCGTGAGCGTCCCCTTCCCGATCCAGGGCGCGACCCTGCCCAACACCCTCGCGGGCCGCGACGCCCTGGGACGCGGGCGCACCGGCTCCGGCAAGACCCTCGCCTTCGGCCTGGCCCTGCTGGCCCGCACCGCCGGGCAGCGCGCCGAGCCCCGCCAGCCGCTGGCCCTGGTCCTCGTGCCGACGCGTGAGCTTGCCCAGCAGGTGACCGACGCACTCACCCCCTACGCCCGCTCGGTGAAGCTGCGGCTTGCCACCGTCGTCGGCGGGATGTCGATCGGCAGGCAGGCCAATGTGCTGCGGGGCGGCGCCGAGGTCGTCGTTGCGACGCCGGGCCGGCTCAAGGACCTCATCGAGCGCGGCGACTGCCGACTCAATCAGGTCGCGATCACCGTCCTGGACGAGGCCGACCAGATGGCCGACATGGGCTTCATGCCCCAGGTCACCGCACTCCTGGACCAGGTACGCCCCGAGGGCCAGCGGATGCTGTTCTCCGCCACCCTCGACCGCAACGTCGACCGCCTGGTCCGCCGTTACCTCACCGACCCCGTCGTCCACTCCGTCGACCCGTCCGCGGGCGCGGTCACCACGATGGAGCACCACGTGCTGCACGTCCACGGCGCCGACAAGCACCGGACGACCACCGAGATCGCGGCCCGCGACGGCAGGGTGATCATGTTCCTGGACACCAAGCACGCCGTCGACCGGCTGACACAAGACCTGCTGAACAGCGGGGTGCGGGCCGCCGCCCTGCACGGCGGCAAGTCGCAGCCCCAACGCACCCGGACCCTGGCCCAGTTCAAGACCGGACACGTCACCGTGCTCGTGGCCACGAACGTCGCCGCCCGCGGCATCCACGTCGACGACCTCGACCTCGTCGTCAATATCGACCCGCCGACCGACCACAAGGACTACCTCCACCGCGGCGGCCGTACCGCGCGGGCCGGGGAGTCCGGCAGCGTCGTCACCCTGGTCACCCCCAACCAGCGCCGGGACATGACCCGCCTCATGACAGCGGCCGGCATCGTGCCCCAGACCACCCAGGTCCGCTCCGGCGAAGAGGCACTCAGCCAGATCACCGGCGCCCAGACCCCCTCCGGCATCCCCGTGACGATCACCGCGCCGGTAGTCGAGCGGCGTCAGCGCAGCGCGTCCTCACGCGGCCGACGCAGCCCCGCTTCGGCGGCCCGGCGCATGACAGCGCGGCAGACCACCTTCGACGCGGCGGCCTAGAACCTTCGTGATCAGGAAACTTGCCCACCACTGCAGGAGGCACCTTGTGACGCTGGTTCAGATGCAGCCCCGCTCGATGAGTGCCGCAACCGTGCACAGGACGGCGGCCGACGCCATGGACACCGGCGGACCGCAGGTCTGCGACGACATGACCGTCGAGGTCGCCCTGTCCGTCATGGCCAGCGCCCGCACCGGACACCTCCTCGTCTGCGACAACGACGGCCTGTGCACCGGACTTCTCACCCAGGCCCAGCTCACCGCGGCCCGTGACAGCTCCGCGTACACAGACCGGGTCCAGCTGCGCGACATCCTCGGCGACCGCGGGCCGTTCACCTCGCCGGTGACCTCGATGGCCGAGGCCGAGCATGCGATGCGCTGCCGCCGGCTCGATGCCCTGCCGGTCGTCGACGAACGGGGCAGTGCTCTGGGTGTCCTCGCCCTTGCCCGCTGAACCGCCTCACCGCGGCAGAACCATCCCCCTTCGTCCTTCTCCTTGTGAGGCATCATGCGCTGTGTCATCGCCCGCTTCCCGTTCGACCTCACCAAGAGCGGCGTCCTGGAGTCGATGAAGGGCGTCAAGCCCGAGCAGGCTTCCGGCGAGTCCGTGATCATCGGCCGCCGCACCTACCCCGTCAAGCAGGTCGGACAGGTCGTCACACGTCAGGACCGCCGTGACTTCAGCGCCGGCGAAGTCCTGCGGGCCATGACCCAGCTCGGCTTCACCTGCCGCGGCCTTCCCCCGGCCGCCGCGCCCACACGCGTTCTCAACCCGTTGCAAGAGGCTTCCGCGATGCTCGGTGCCCCTGCGGCAGCCTGACCGACGGGCAGGCGCGCCGCCAGCAAAGCAGCGATGAGGCTCCGACCGGAATACGCCGGTCGGACCCTCACCGCGTACCGAAGCATTCTCGGCGCGACAGTTGGTCAGTGGTCGGAGTAGCTGAAGTCGCCGATGGTCCAGGCACTGACGCCCTCGATCGCCACGCGGTACATCCCGCCCGTCTCCGGGATCCCCACCGCGTCCTCGCGGGCAGCCGCCCCTTCCGAGGCACATCGACGTCGCCGCTCCGAACGTGGCTCCTGTGGCACCCGCCACAACTCTCGTATGCGCACGCTGAGCTACCGGTGCGCGGCTGACCTGCGAAACGGTCACTGGCTCGACCTCGGGCGCAGGGGAAGCGAGCCCGCGTTCATCTCGATGCCGGTGCGAAGCTCCCCAGTTCGGCCCCCACTCCGACCAGCGACGCTGCCGCTCAGCACGTTCCTGGGGCCGGCGCACGGGAACGGATGGGAACCTGGTGGGAACGGAAGGATCGGGAACGATGCGGCAAGGCCGAGCGAGGGCGGCCACCCGCACCCACCCTGACCTGCAACGTTCCCGAGAATCAGGTCATGCTGATCAAAATCTTGATGATCATGTGCTGACTCGTAATGCGTAGGTCTCGGGTTCGAATCCCGAAGGCGGCTCCATCGAGACCCCAGCCCAGAGATCATCTGAGCTGGGGTTTCTGGTGTCAGCGACGCGACGGCGTCGTTTCGACCGGCGTCGGCTCGATCCCATGCACGGAGCCAAGCTGATCCATACGGAGGCTGCAGCCGAACTCGACCACCCCGACGCGCTGCAACCCATCGTTGATCTGGCGACAGCAATCGACCCGCTGAACGATCGGCTTCCGGACCAGCAGCAACTCTCGGACGAGGTCACCTCCGCAGCACGAGACTCTCTCGCCACAGACGCGCACGACAATCACAGCCCTTGAACTACCTCGCACGCCTTTCCGTGCCATCGAACACGGTCCGGCGGGAGCGAGGTGCGACCCTGCAGGTATGAACCATCTCGGCGACGCGAACATGCGCACGTGGACGCTGCGATGCATGACCCTCCTCGCAGCCGACACCCAGGATCAGCTTGCCTGGCTGGGCGAGCGTGAGCAGGAGACGGAGTCCGTCGTTGAAGAGGCGGAGCTCCTCTGTCGCATCTCCGAAGGGCTCGCGGAGCGCGGAGCCTTCGAACCCGAGAATGTGCGCGCTCTTCAGGCCATCGGCCGTCGCCTCGGCGAGATCGATGCCGCCTGCCGCGCCGGCCTCTGGGTCAACGCCCTGGCCACAGATCCGGCGTGGGACGAAATACGTTCCCTCGCCCGCCAGTTTCTCCTCACGACGCTGGGCGACTGGCGTCAGCCGCTGCCACGCCCCGTGAGCCCGCACACGGGCGACCACTGAGCACGTCCAGGGCGCCTGGGCGACTCTCACGCAGCGTTCGAATCCTCGGTGTGCTCTGGCGCCTCCCGAAGTCGTGAACATCTGCTGCCCGTTCTCATGGACGTCGCCACTCCGTGTAAGTGGCGACGCCTGCCCTGGCGGTGCCCGCGGTGCCCCGGCTCAAGGACTTCTGCGCCCTGCGCCTGGTGAGCGCCCAGGTCCCTGTGAGCTGTGGCGCGTACGTCCGTGTGCGCCTCGTTGCTTCCGCGGCGGCCGGCCGGGCGCGCAAGGCCGCGCTAACCGATGGTGGTCGGCTGTTCGCGATGGTCGGTGGAGCTCCATCGCTGCCTCCGGAGTCTCTCGAATCCGTCGAGCAGCAGATCGAGTGCGAACTCGAACTCGAACTGGTCGTCACAACCCGGGCCGACGACCGACGTTTCGTCGTGGGCGGCCCCCGACGCGATCTCCGCGATGTAGGGGTACCTGCCGGACAACTCGCGCAGCATGGCCGCCTGCCCTTCCGGCTCCATGCCGACGGAGTCGTCGAACAACTCCTGGGCGAAGCCGAACATGCGACTGCCCAGGGCGTGCATCACGTGATGCGTGAGGTCGACGGAGAAGCCGTCGGCCCGGAACATCCCGATCATCGAATTCATGTACTCCAACACGGCCGGTGTCGGGGTGGTGCGCGACTCGATCACGCGAGAAGCCCAGGGGTGACGCAGGAGCGTTCGGCGCGCGGAAAGGATCCGCTGTCGGACCGCCGTCTTCCAACCGGCGCCGGGGTCCGGTGCGTTGATCTCGCCGACGACGACGTCGACCATGCCGTCCAGCAGCTCTTCCTTGTTCGCGACATGCTTGTACAGCGCCATCGGTACGACGCCGAGCTCCTGTGCGAGCTTGCGCATGCTGAGCGCGTCGATCCCGGCGTCGTCGGCGAGCGTGACGGCGGCGCGCAGCACCCGGTCCCTGCTCAGAGGGGCACGGCGCGCGGCCTCCTTCTGCTGGGCCATCGGATCAACCCTTCACCGGGACAGCTTCGCTGTCCGATCTCTCCACTTGACAGGTGTACAGCGTACACCTAGGTTCAGGGTCACAGTGGGTGTACGCCGTACACCTCGGGTTCCATGAATGAGGCGTCGACATGAGCTCAACGAGACGGACCGCGGTGGCCGCAGGTGTGTTCTTCCTGATCACGGAGATCGCTGCGATCGCGGGGCTGGTGCTGTACCGCCCGGTCCTGAGCGATGCGAACTACGTCGCCGGCGCCGGTGCCGACAGTCGCGTGCTGCTGGGCGGGTTCTTCGAGGTCATCCTTGTCGCCGCCGTCATCGGCACAGCGGTCACGCTGTATCCCGTCGTCAAGCGTGAGAACCAGAGCGTCGCCCTCGGCTACGTCTGCGGTCGCCTTCTGGAAGCTGCCGTCATCGTCGTGGGCACCGTCGGTGTTCTGTCGGTCGTGACGTTGCGACAGGGCCTCGCGGGGGCTTCGGGTGCGGACAAGACTTCACTGGTCGCCGTCGGAAGGTCGCTCGTCGCCATCCATGACTGGGCGTTCCTGATCGGTCCCAACTTCGTCCTGGGGGCGAACAGTCTGTTGCTGGCCCACCTGATGTACCGGTCCCGGCTCGTGCCGCGGTTCATCGCCGTGCTGGGGCTCGTCGGGGGCCCGCTCATCTGCGCCTCGGCGACCGCCGTGATGTTCGGGCTCTACGACCAGCTCTCGCCGTGGGGCTCGGTCGCCGCGCTTCCTGTGTTCGCGTGGGAGGTCACCCTGGCCGTCTTCCTCATCCTGAGGGGGTTCAAGCCGTCTCCCGTCACCGCACGTGACATTCCACCGGCGCAACTGCACGCCGGGGCGTCCGCCGCGTGAGAGTCGGGACCTCCCCAACGGGCGGGGTCGGCCTGGTCGTTCGCCGGCAGTGAGTCGGTGTTCGGCCGGGGCGATGCGTGCACCGGAGGGCCAACTCGTCGGCGTACCACGCTGTCTGACGGCGGGCGGAGGACCACTCGGCGAGCGTCGCGAACAGCGGTGCCAGGCTGCCGCCGAGCTCGCAGCGGGTGAGCCCCGACGTCGAGCGGATCCTGGGCCGCGCCCCCACGGCTTCGCGGACTGGGCGGCCCGCAACATCGCGGCCTTCAAGTAGCCCTCTCACCACGCCCGAAGCGCCCCGAAGCCCTCGCACCCCTACGGACCCGCCACTGTAGGGATGCAAGGACATGGACCCGCTCACCGGCTGATGCCGGACCGCGGGTCAGTCGTCGGCGGCCTCGTCGATACGCCGGCGCAGGCTCCGCATGCCGCGGAGCCAGCGATCGGTGTCGGTGGCCCGGAACGCGTAGTGGTCCCGTACTTCCGGGTGGGGAAGGATGAGGAACCGTCCGTCCGCGAGGCCTTCCATGACCTCGTCCGCCACCTGCCCGGGTTCGAGCACCGCGCCGCCGAGTACCGCCTTGGCGGCTGCGTCGGTCCGCTCGTACATCTCGGTGCGCACGCCCATCGGGCACAGGACCTGGACCGTCACGCCCTTGTTCCCGTGGGTGGCGGACAGCCACTCGGCGAAGGCCAGCGCGCCGTGCTTGGAGACCGAGTACGACGCCGATTCGAGGTGGGTGAGCAGGCCGGCCGCGGAGACGGTGGCCAGGAAGTGGCCGCGTCCCCGCTCCAGCCAGGGCCCGATCAGATGACGGGCCGCCCGCACATGACCCATGACGTTCACCTGCCAGACCTGGTCCCACACCTCTTCCGGGGTGTGTTCCCCACCGCCGGGCTCGATGCCCGCATTCGCGCAGAACAGGTCGATCTCTCCGAGGTGGGCACGCGCCGCCGCCACCAGGGCGGCCACGCTCTCCTCGGCGCCGGCGTCGCCCGGCACCGCGAGCCCGCCCACTTCGTCCGCCACCCGGGCGGCCGCCGAGCCGTCCAGGTCGTTGACCACGAGCCGGGCACCCGCGGCGGCGAACCGGCGGGCGAGCGCTGCGCCGATGCCCGATCCGGCCCCGGTGACGACCACACCCGCGCCCTTGAGTTCCATGGCTGCCATCGCTCTACTCGTCCGCGACCTTCAGGACCAGCTTTCCGAGGTTCTCACCGCGGAACAGCCGCAGCAGGGTCTCGGGGAATGCCGCGACCCCGCCGGACACCACGTCCTCCAACGACCGCAGCCGGCCCGTGGCCCGCCACTCGGCCAGCTCGGCGACGGCCTCGTGATACCGGTCCGCGTAGTCGAAGACCACCATGCCCGTCATGGAGGCGCGGTTGACGAGCAGCGACATGTAGTTGCTCGGTCCCTTGACCGGCTCGGTGTTGTTGTACTGGGAGATCGCGCCGCAGATGACGATCCGGGCGCCGCGCGCCAGCCTGGTCAGGACCGCGTCCAGGATGTCGCCGCCGACGTTGTCGAAGTAGACGTCCACACCGTCCGGGGCGTGCTCGCGCAGGGCCTTGCGCACATCCTCGGTCTGGTAGTCGATCGCGGCGTCGAATCCCAGCTCCTCCACCACGGAACGGCACTTGAGCTCTCCGCCGGCGATGCCGATGACCCGGCAGCCGAGGATCTTGGCGATCTGGCCGACGACACTGCCGACCGCACCCGCCGCTCCGGAGACCACGACGGTCTGCCCGGGCTGCGGACGTCCGATGTCGAGCAGGCCGAAGTAGGCCGTCATGCCCGACATGCCAAGAGTGCCGAGATGCACGGGCAGCGGTGCCAGTTCCGGGTCGACCTTGGTGACGCCGCGCCCGTCCGACAGGCAGTACTCCTGGACACCGAACGAGCCCGAGACATGGTCCCCCACCGAGAACCCGGGGTGACGGGAGGCGACGACCCGGCCCACCGCACCGGCGCGCATCACCTCGCCGATCTCGACCGGCCGGATGTACGACTTGCCCGCGTTCATCCAGCCGCGCATGGCCGGGTCGATGGACAGGTAGAGCACCTGCACCAGAAGTTCGCCGTCGCCGGGCTCGCCGGCCGGCTCCTCGACGTGCTCCCAGTCGGTGGAGCGGGGCTGTCCCACGGGACGTGCGGCCAGGCGCAATTGACGGTTGGTGCGGCTCATCTCCGCGACTCCTCGGCTGTGGTGGGCGAATCCGGCGCGCGGCGCGAGCAGCCGGGAAGCCGGTCGCTTGATGGATGCCGGCGTGCCACGCCATACCTACTGGTCGGTACGTATTCGTGAGGCTAGGCGCTGCCGCGCCACGAGGCAAGAGGCCCACCGCCGGCCGGGAGAGGTGCGCATCACATCACCGGGCCGGGCAGGTCGGCGCGGGTCGAAACCGAGGGCCGGGTCCGGGTCCGGAGCCCGGGGCCCGTACCGCACCGGTCGCGTGCCTACCGCAGCGTGGCCCCGAAGCTCCGGCCGTGGGCATGGTGTGTCGTGACGTCGATACGGGTGCCGCCAGGGACGCGGTGGGTGCGGACACCGGCGTCCGACGAAAGGGTCCTCATGGGCCGGCCGTGGACGGTCACCGAGACCGATCTCCGGGTCATCGTCGGGTCGGACACGGCGATCGATGTGGTGCCCTCGGGTGTCCTCCGGAGAATCACCGATGCCGGGCCGTCGGTCGACAGGCGCTCGGCCCGGTGCCTGCCCGGTGCGAAGACGTTGACGGCGACCAGGCCCAGCCGCGCGTGCTTGACGGCCTGGACGCGGACGGTGTTGGCCAGGACGGACACGGGGCCATGGGCGTACGACGCCAACTGCCGTTCGGAGGCGTTCGGTACGAGCAGATGTGCCATGGAGGCGAGCGACGCGGCAGGCGGCTGTTCTACGGTCACGGTGAAGACCTGCTTGCTCACCGGCGAGGCCGGGTTGGACAGGCGGACGACTCGGCGGCTGCGGGTGACGGTCTCGAGTGCGACCGTCGGCCCGGGGCCGGCCAGAAAGACATATCCGACCGCGGCGTTCTCGTCGGCGTTGGCAAAGCGCAGCCAGGCGAGCGGGGCAGTGCCGGTGCCGGACCAGGGCGTGCCGTTGCGCAGCTGTCCGGTGAGCGTGACGGTGTCCGCCGGCTCGGCGATCCTGCTGTCGATCGTCGTCGCGACCGCGCGGCCCGCCGGATCGCCCACTCCGGCGGCGAGCACGACGATCTCGTCGTCGAGCATGAACCACGACTTCGTGGCGCGGGCGCCCCGGTAGACGACGAAGTCGTCGGGAAGCGTGCCGTTCTGCTTCGCGGCGTACGCGACGTCGTCCGCCAGGACGTGCCCGGCCGCGCCGTATGCGCCGAGACGGGTGCCGCCGGAGTACGTGTTGGTGCCACGGGGGAAGTAGACGTAGGTGTTCTGCGGCTCGGACGACGGGGTGAAGCCGCGTTCCGGGTTGTCGTACCACAGCGTGCCGTAGAGCTCAGGGACGGTGCGGCGCATCTCCACGGGGGCGGTGACGCCGGACAGGCGGTGGGGCGGAACGGCGGTGTAGTGGTCGACGCCGTAGGACCGGGTCTGGTCCTGGCCGGAGAGGTAGAGGTGGTGGGCACCGTCGCCCTGGAACCAGGGCATGAGGTTCTCGCCGCTCATGTACTCGTACTTGCTGATCCGTGCGGAGCTGCGGGCCAGGGCGAAGGCGTAGCCGGGCCGTCGGTGGACGGTCCTGTCCATCGCGTTGAACGTGATGTGGCAATGGGCGGGAGTGAGGTCCTTCGCGGGGGCCCCGGAAGCGAGGATGTCGGTGTAGCGGGCGATGCTGGCCGGGGAGACGAATCCTGTCGGGTCCAGGGCCGCCTTCGAGGACTGCCGCACATACGTGACGTAGCCCTTGAGCGCCTCGGCGTCGGCGCCTGTCGCGTACGCGGAGAGGTCGACGACGGCCTCGACGACCGCCGCGACATCGGTGTAGCCGGTGGTCGTCCGGGAGACCCCGCGGCCCTTCACGATCTCCATCATCCAGCCCTCGAAGATCAGCGGGGCGAAGCCGTCGACCACCCATCGCCGCACGACACCGATGAGATCCCCGGCGGGGACGTATCCCGTGCCGTCGAGGATCTTGACCGTCTGGACGACACGGCTGAGCAGGCCCTTGCCGTAGGAGCCCGTGTAGGCGACGGAGGCGTGCTGGATGAAGGAACCGTCCGCGTAGAAGCCGTCGGTGACGCCGTGTCGGAGCTCGTACGGGTCGATCGTCGCGAAGACGGTCAGCTGGTCGGCGACGGCCTTCCTGATGCGGGCGTCGTCGCCGAGGACGGCGCCCTGGAGGATCCGGTTCGTCGTGATGTCGGCCAGGTTCGCGCCGGTGTGGAAGCGGGAGTCGAGGTCGACGTCGCCGTCCGTGCCGTTGCGCAGGTAGGCGTCCATCGAGGCCGCGTAGGCGGCGGCGAGGCCGGGCCGGTACGCCGTGAGCTGGTCCTTGAGGAGGACGAGGGTCTTGCTCACGTGGGAGGAGATGCCGATCTCCCAGGTGAACCAGTTGCCGTAGTAGCCCTTCGACTGGTCGCCGTAGTAGGTGTCGTGGAGGTGGTGCAGGCCGTCGATCACGCGCCGCTGGACCGCGGGGTTGTCGCGCAGGTCCGAGGGGGTGGGGCCGGGTGTGCGGGTGGCGAGAGCGATCTCGTACAGGTACTGGAACGACCTGTTCAGATTCGGGTCGCTCGTGCCGAGCGGGACACCGGCGAAGAGCTCGTTCTGTCCCGCGCCGTCCATCGCGGTGAGCCGGGCGTGTGCCGTCGATTCGATCGACGCTGTCTTCGGAGCGACATCCGGCCGGGCGTTGGACTCGGCGGTGCCGGCGAATACGGCGACCGTGTTGCGGATCAGGGCGGCATGGTCGGAGGGAGAGCCCTCGGTATCGGTGTCGGCTCTCGGCTGCGGCGCGGCATGTGCCGGCGGCTGAGCGGCGGCCGCTGTGGCCGCGGGGAACATGGACAGCAGGGTGCGACGCGAGATGTGCACCTGACGCTCCAATGCCGGCGGGAAGCGCTTGCTGCAAGCAAAGCAACGGTCACTGGCCGTGTCAACGGAGCGCGGGCCGGGCCTCCCGACGGCGATCCGGGCACGGCACACGCGGGGTTGCCCTCGTCACGGCAGCCGGCTGCCGGCCCGTATCCGGTCCATCGGCCCGGCCCTGCCCTCGCTGACCTGGGCGCTTCCGTTCGGTGTGCCACTGCGCGCCCGAGGGGTGCACGCTGGGGGTATGGCCGGGAGCCCGCCGATCGTCGTGCACCGGATCTCCCCGTCGGGCGGCCGACGGGTGACCGTACGGGGACGGATCATGGGGCTGGCGCACTCGGACGGAGACGTGGTCGAGTTCCTGCGGCAGGCGGGGCTGCCGGACGAGGGGGAGCTGCTGGAGGACCCGACGTGGACGGAGTGGGTCGGGGACCGGCCGCACCAGTACGACCCGCTGGAACTGATGCCGTAGGACGGCTCGGTCCGGACGCGGCGTGCTGCCGTGGTACGCGGCGCCCGGACTGTCTTGAGTCGTCCGCCTCACCGCACGGGCGGCGTCGGCGTGGTCGTCAGACCTCCGTCGCCCGGGCGGCCTTCCAGGCAGCGGCGTTGCTCTCGTCGAGGCGGTAGAACGCCTCGGCCTCGAAGTCCGAGTCAGGGTCCGTGCCCCATACGAACTGCATCGGCCAGTTCCCGCGGTCGTAGTGCGCGTGCACATGGCGGGTGAACGCGGACAGGGCTCCCTTGAGCCGGCTGCGGTCGAAGTCCAGGCGGGCGACGACGGCCGTGGTGCTGAAGGACCGGCCCGGGTCGGCCGCGAGAAGGTCGAGCAGCGCCGCGACCCGCTGGACCGACGGGAGGTTCGTGGCGATCAGGGACTTGAGGTCCTCCACCGTCCACTCCCGCTTCGGCCACTTGCCGCCCGGGTCGGCTCCCTGTGTGCCCCCGGGGAGCGGGCTCTCCGGCTTCGACGGGTGGTCCAGTTCGGCAAGAAGTGCGTAGACGCGGGTCACGTGCTGAGCCGGTACGGGCACGGAGATGAACTGCTGGTCGTGGGACATGTCGGGACCCCCAAGTCCTGTCGGCGGACTGCCTGTCGACAGACACAGAAGAGACCGGACGGGTTCCCACTCTGTCCAGTTGTCTGTCTACTCCCAAAGGACTCTGTCCAGTTCGACGGGTCCGGGCAAACTGTTGGGCAGGCGCAGGGCGACTCGGTTGGCGTCGCCGCATGACGACGCCTGCCGACAGCATCTGCGGGAGTACGTCGGGGCGTGAACAGGCGCGTGACGAGGGGCACGAACATCCGCCTGAAAAGACGTCTGAAACATTTCGCGGGCGTCGGCGCGTCAATGAGGTGAAGGGGTCGCCGACGTACGACGGGGAGAGTGGAATCGGGTATGGGAGCGTCCCGCGCCGAGCAGTTCAGGGAGTTCGCGGCCGGCCGCGCCGCCCATCTGTACCGCTCAGCCTGCCTCCTCACCAGCGGTGACACCCATCTCGCCGAGGACCTGGTGCAGGAGACGCTGGGCCGGATGTACGTGCTGTGGGGCCGCGTCTCCCGGATCGACAACCCGGCGGGCTACGCGCAGACCGTTCTCGTACGTGTCTTCCTCACACACAAGCGACGCCGCTCGGCCACCGAGCGACCGGTCGGCGAACTTCCCGACACTGCCCCGGAGTCCGGCGAGGACCCGGCGTTGCGCATCGCACTGCTGGGCGCGCTCGGCCAACTGGCGCCCAAGGACCGGGCGGTGGTGGTGCTGCGGTACTGGGAGGACCGCAGTATCGAGGAGACCGCCGACGCCCTGAACGTCAGCTCGGCCGCCGTGCGCACCAGAGCGGTGCGCGCGCTCGCGAGGCTGCGCGAGCAACTCGGCGGCAGCCTGGTGGAGTTCGCGGCGCACTGACGCGCACGTCCATCGTGCCCCCGCGCGGCGGGAGCGGGGGCCCGGCCTTCCCCCCGGGCCCCCGAGGGCTCTTGTTACGTCCGTATCTGATCAGGGAGCGTGGTTCCCCATGCCTTTCGAAGACGAGCTCGGCCAGGCACTGCACCGCACCGGTGAGACTCTCCGGCCCACGGACCGGCCCGCGCTGGTCGAAGGAGGGCTGACGCGCGGCCGCCGACGGCTCGCCCGGCGCCGCGGGGCGGCCGTGACCGGCAGCGTGCTGGCGCTGGCCGTGGTGGGCGTGACCGGTGCGTACACAGGCGGCGCCTTCGACGGGGGCGGCAAGGACGGCGCCGTCGAGATCGCCTCCCCGTCGGATCCGGCCGGGAAGGACAAGAAGGACGGATCCGCGGGCGCCGTCACCGAGGAGCGGATGCTCGGCACGCTCAAGAGCCTCCTGCCCGAGGGGAGGATCCGCCAGGAGAACGGGCGTGGCTTGGAAGCGGGGCCCGGGGGCAGGTCCATGCCGCCGTACGCCTCCGTCGTGTTCGACGACGGCAGAGGTGCCGCGGCCGTCGTGCTGTCCCTGAACACCGTCGTCCCGGACAGCGAGGAAGCCGAGGAGTGGGTGACCTGCCCTTCCAAGGCGCTGGTCCCGCACGACAACTGCACGTCCGAGACCCTCGCCGACGGCTCCAAGTACATGCTGTTCCAGGGGTACGTGTACCCCGACAAGCGCGTGGCGACCAAGAACTGGCGCGCCACCCTGGTCACGCCGGCCGGGGTGCTGTTCGACGTCACTGAGTACAACGCGCCCGGCGAGAAGGGGACAGCCGTCTCCCGGCCCAACCCGCCGCTGACCCCGTCCCAGATGAAGGCCCTGGTCACGGCCGGGGCATGGAAGCCGATCGCCGAGGACTACGCGAAGACGGCGGCCGAACCGGCCGGGAAGCCCGCCGGCCAGGGCGGTGGGACGAGCGCCGACGCGGCGCACAAGACTCTCGCCTCCTTGCTCCCCGAGGGTATGAAGGTCACCGACAAGGGCGGTGACAGCGGCTACGGCTTCGTGGTCGTCGACGACGGCAAGGGCAAGAGCTTCATCCAGGTCAACGTCCAGTCCGGCATGTCGGATGTACCGGGACACTGGACCGGGTCGGTCACGACGGAGCCGGACGGCACCCGGGTCATGGAGGAGCAGCAGACGGACCCCGACCAGAAGGGCGGCGCGGGTACGGTCGGCTGGACCGTCGACACGGTGCGCGCGGACGGCTTCCGCGTGGTGGTCATGGCGTTCAACGCGCCCGGCCAGGGCCAGGACGCCAGCCGCCCCGAGCCCGCGCTGACCATGGCACAGCTCAGGAAGCTCGCGCTCGACAAGAGCTGGCTCACGTACAAGTAGCCCCATCGCGTGGCTACTTCGCGTCGGAGTAGCGCTCCACCACCGCCGTGGTGAACGGAAACCGCACCGGCGTCTCCCCGAAGGCGATCCGCCCGGCCAGCTCACCGGCCGCGCGGATCGCCTTCGTCACGTGATCCGCCTCCTCGGCGGGGCAGTGCACGATCACCTCGTCGTGCTGGAAGAACACCAGCTCCGCGCGCATGCCGGCCAGTGCCTGGCGCAGGGCGGCCAGCATCAGCAGCGCCCAGTCGGCGGCGCTGCCCTGCACCACGAAGTTCCGGGTGAAACGGCCCCGCGCGCGGGCGTTCGTCGATGCGTAGCCGGGCGTGAACTCGCCGTCCGCCGACGGGCCGGGCTCCTCGCCCTCCTGCGGGATGCCGGCCTCTTCGTCTTCGCCCGCGCCGGCCGCGCGCGGACTGGTGCGCCCCAGCCAGGTGCGTACCAGCCGGCCTTCCTCGCCCGCCCTGGCCGCGTCGTCCACATAGGCCACGGCCTGCGGGAATCTGCGGCGCAGCGCGGCCAGGTTCTTCAGGCCGTCGCCCGAGGTCTGGCCGTAGATCGCGCCCAGCAGAGCGACCTTGGCATGGTCGCGGTCGCCGGAGAAGGCCCGGTCGGACAGGACGGAGTACAGGTCGCCCTCGTGCCCGGCCACCTCCATGA
The DNA here is from genome assembly GCF_040613775.1 of Streptomyces sp. NPDC006208. Taxonomy (NCBI): domain Bacteria; kingdom Bacillati; phylum Actinomycetota; class Actinomycetes; order Kitasatosporales; family Streptomycetaceae; genus Streptomyces; species Streptomyces sp. NPDC006208. Next base: position 17,473 of record NZ_JBEXSW010000042.1, read on the forward strand.
GGCCCGGGTCACGGGAGATCGCGGCGAGCACGCGCGGTTCCATCTGGTCGGCGTCGGCGACCACGAGCTTCCAGCCGTCGTCCGCGACCACCGCGCGCCGGATGACCTTCGGGATCTGAAGGGCTCCGCCCCCGTTGGTCGTCCAGCGGCCGGAGACCGTGCCGCCGGGCAGGTACTCGGGCCGGAACCGGCCGTCGCGCACCCAGTCCTGGAGCCAGCTCCAGCCGTGCGCGGTCCAGATGCGGTACAGCTTCTTGTACTGGATCAGCGGCTCCACCGCGGGATGGCCGAGGCCCTCGAGCTCCCAGCGCCGGGTCGACCTCACGCGGATCCCGGCCTGCGCGAAGGCCTTCACCACATCCGCGGGAAGGTCGGGACGAACCCGGCGCCCGAAGGCCGCCGACACCTCGTCGGCCAGCTCCGCGAGCCGGCGCGGCTCGCCCCCGCCCGCGTACCGCTCGCCGAGCAGCTCGTGCAGCACCTCGCGGTGCACGTCCGCCCGCCACGGCAGCCCCGAGCGGTTCATCTCGGCGGCGACCAGCATTCCCGCGGACTCGGCAGCGGTCAGCAGCCGCATCCGTGCCGGGTGCTCGGCGGCGTCGTGCCGTCGCTGCTGGTCGGCGTAGACCTCGAGCAGTGCCGCCAGCGGCACGGCGACCGGCTGCGGCTCGAACAATGACGACTGCGAGCCGGGCTCGGCCGCCCTCTGCGGCGGATCGGGCGGTACGGGGGAGTGGTGCAGACGGGCGAAGGCCGCGGCCGCCGAGCGGGGCTCGCCCAGCCGCCCTTCGTGGCCGAGCAGGAGCAGTTCCGCGTCCTCGATGTCGTAACACCGCTCGACCCGGACGCCGGCGGCCAGCAGCCGCGGATAGATCTCGGCCGTGGACCGCCACACCCAGCGCCCCACCTGCGGCCGGGACCGGACCGCCCCGGCGAGATCGGGCTCCGCGACGACCGGTCCCGCGGGCAGGCCGTCGGGGCCGAGGGGGACGAGCAGCGCTCCGTCCCCTTCCGCGGCCACAGCCCATCGTTCGCTCACGAGCGCGAGTCTGACAGGCGGGTCCGACAACCGAGGGGCACGCCACCGAGCCCTACGCCACCGCGTGGAACAGGGCCGATGCCTCGCCGCGGGTGGCGACCCCCAGCTTGGTGAGGATGTTCGCGACATGGAACTTCACCGTCGACTCGCTGATGTGCAGCTCCTGCGCGATCACGCGGTTGCGGTGGCCGCGCGCCAGATGCGTGAGCACTTCCAGCTCCCGTGCGCCCAGTGGCGCCAGCGGGTCCTCGGGCGCGGTCTGCGGCGTGCCCAGCGGGAAGGTCGCGGTCGCTGTCGTTCCCCAGCCCGGCACCGCGTCCACGTCCAGCCGGCCGCCCAGTGCCTCCAGCCGTTCGCCGACCCGCTGCGGTCCGAGGCTGCACGCCGACAGGGCACCGGGGCCGTCGTCCCGTACGGTCGCCCGCAGTTCCGTATCGCCCAGCGACCAGCCGACATGGACGCGGCTCACCGCGTCCTGCTCCAGGCAGGTGAGCAGCATGGCCCGAACCACCGCCCGCGCCGCATGTGCCACGTCAGCGGCCAGCGGGCGGGCCGACTCGGGTGCGCCGAACTCCAGCCTGACCGGGCTGTGGCGCACCAGCGGCCGCAGGGAGTCGGTGAGCCGGGCGAAGGCGTCGGTGGCCGGCTCCTCGGCGACGGCCCGGTCCCGTTCGGTCTCCGCGCGCAGGTCCACCAGGGCGGTGACGGCCAGGTCGACGGCGGTGGCACGGGCCGCCGCGTCGTCCAGGTTCCGGCTGCGCAGCACGCTCAGCAGACCGGACAGCGCGGTCGCATGGTTCTCGCTCAGCTCGGCGATCACCCGGGCCCGCTCGCCGGCCGAGGCCCGCGACCGGGCGAGCGTGCCGGGCAGCGCCTCGGTGACCAGCCGGTCGAAGTGGCTGGTCACCAGGTCCCACAGGGCCTGGACGACGGCGGTGTCCGACGCGGTGAGCGGATCGTCGTGGGCGCGTACGAGCACCAGCAGCGCGCCGCGGTCGGTCGCCTCGCTGGCCACGGCGAGTACCGGGCGGTCCGCCCCGCCGATGTGGGCCGTGCCCTGCCAGGGGCTGCCCGCGGACACGGAGGCGATGAGCGGGTCCAGCTCGGCGGAGGTGATCCGCCCGACCGCGCCGTCCGGGACGCCTGGTGCGGTGTGAGACTTGAACGGGGAGTGCGCGCAGTGCGTGGACCGTTCGGCCGCCGCCAGATGCGGGACGAGCGGGGCCACGGTGGCCGACAGCCGGGGCAGCACCTGGCCCAGTGGCTGCCGGATCACGTCCTGGGCGGCGGCCAGCGTGGACGCCGCCGGCGCGGACGCGGTGAGTCCGGAGTGCTCCATGCCTGTCAGCGTACGGGGGCGGCTCGCCTCGTCGGCCGTTCCTTCGGACAGGTGCAACTGTCCGAAAGGCGGGCCGGATCTGTGTCCTCACCACCCGAAGGTTGATTGCGGCGGAAGGAGCCAGACATGGAAGCGATCGTCTTCGAAGAGTTCGGCGGACCCGAGGTGCTGCGATTCACCGAGGCGGAGGAGCCGCACGCAGGACCCGGTCAGGTACGGGTCAGAGTCATGGCGGCCGGGGTCAACGCGCTCGATCACAAGATCCGCAACGGCTGGATGGAGGAGCAGTTCCCGACCCCGCTGCCCAGCACGCCCGGCCTGGAGTTCGCCGGGATCGTCGACGAGGTCGGCGAGGGGGTGACCGGTACGGCGGTCGGCGACGAGGTCCTGGGCTGGACCGCGACGGGTGCCTATGCCCAGTACGCGCTGAGCGAGTCGTACGCCCCCAAGCCCGCCGGCCTGGACTGGGCCGACGCGGCGGCGCTGCCGGTGGCGACCGAGACCGCCGCGCGTGTGCTGGACCTCCTCGGGGTGCGGGACGGCGAGACCCTGCTGCTGCACGGCGCCGCCGGGGTGGTCGGATCGGCGGCGGTGCAGCTCGCGACCGCGGCCGGCGTACGCGTGATCGGCACATCGTCGCCGGGGAACCACGACTACCTCAGGGAGCTCGGTGCCGTCCCGGTCACATACGGGGAGGGTCTGGTCGAGCGGGTCCGCGCGCTGGCTCCCGAGGGCGTCGACGCCGTCTTCGACACGGCGGGCCGGGGCGCGCTCGCGGACTCCGTCGTTCTGCGCGGCGGCACGACGGACCGGATCGTCACCATCGCCGACCCCGACGCGGCCGAGCACGGGGTGACGTTCTCGTCGGGCGGCACCAAGGCACCGGAGCGCGCACTGGCCGGGCATGCCCGGCTGGCGGCGGACGGCAGGCTGCGGATCCGGATCGACAGCTCCCACCCGTTGCGGGACGCGGCGAAGGTCCAGACGCTGAGCGAGGCGGGTCGTGCCCGGGGGAAGCTGGTGCTCACTCCGTGACGGGAGCGCAGCCTCCGCCGGCGGACGTGCCGGGGGAGAGCGTGCGGATCACGCGGGCCGGGTTGCCGACGGCGAGCACCCCGGCCGGCAGGTCCTTGGTGACCACCGCCCCCGCTCCGACCACGGTGTTCTCGCCGATGGTGACGCCGGGGCAGACGATCACCCCGCCGCCCAGCCACACGTTGTCGCCGATCGTGATCGGGACGGCCCTCTCCCAGCCGGCCCGGCGGCGCTCGGTGTCCAGCTCATGGGCGGGGGTGAGAAGTTGGACATTCGGTCCGATCTGGACGTCGGCCCCGATCGTGATGGGCGCGGCGTCGAGGAACACCGCGCCGAAGTTGATGAACGTACGGTCGCCGATGCTGATGTACCGGCCGTAGTCGCACTGGAACGGCGGCCGGATGCGGACGCCCTTGCCCAGTGAGCCGAGCAGTTCGGTGAGGATCCGCTCCCGCCCGGCGGCCCCTGCGCCGCCGGCGTTGTACGCGGCGCAGAGTTCGACGCGCCGCTCGTTGTCCGCGGCCAGTTCGGGGTCGTCGGGGAGGTACCACTCGCCCGCGAGCATCCGGTCCTTGTTCACACCCATCCCGTGTCCTTTCCCGATATCTCCAGGCTGGAACGGCCTCTTCGGAACGGCCTCCTTAGGATGGGCCGGCGCGGCATATGACCGGCGCACGCGACTCGGCATGAGCGTGACATTCACAGGGTGGGGATCCATGGTGCGCAGTGCGGTACGAGGTCTGATGTCAGGTGTGGGCCTCGCAGTTGTTCCGGCGGCGCTGCTGCTCGGGTCGGTGACCGGCTGTACGGCCGAGCCGGAAGCCGGCCGGCCGGCGAACGGGGCATCGAGCGCCAAGGGCGGCAAGGACGCCGAGGCGGACAGCGGCAAGGCGGGCGGCAAGGGCGACGGCGGCGCGAAGGCCGCCGAGAAGGGCGGCTCGGTCGGCGGCGCGGGTTCGCCGTGCTCCCTGCCTGTCACCTTCGACCTGGCCAAGTCCTGGAAGCCGGAGGCCGTTCAGGCCGGATTCAGCCAGGGCACGGTCTCGCTCGCCTGCGAGATCGACGCGAAGCCGGCGGGAAGCATCGGCTACATACGGGTGTGGACCGGGGGCAAGCAGGGCGACGACGTGCGCAAGGCGCTGGAGGGGTTCGTCGCGGAGGAGTCGAAGGACCGCGAGGGCGAGAAGTACACCGAGACCAAGGCCGGTGCGTTCGACGCGGTCGAGATCTCGTACCTCAGCAACAGCGAGTTCCAGGACGGGCCGAAGAAGGAGCGGGCGTTCGCCGTCGCCACCCCGAAGGGGGTGGTGGTCGTGCACCTGGGCGGACTGGACTCGCAGGAGCACGAATCGATGCTTCCGGCCTACGAGCTGGCCAAGAAGACGCTGCGCGGCGTCTGAACGAGCCTGAGGACGCGTCCCACCCGCTGCGGGTGGGACGCGCCGCCGTTTCGGGAACGGTTTTCGCGGCACGGGACTTTCGTCGTCGGGGACGGAACCTTCAGCGGCGTACCCGCCGGCAGCTGAGCAGCGCCGTCACGGGTGCGATCACCGCGCACGCACCGAGCGCGAGCCCCGCCGTCCCCCACGGCACCGCAATCGTCACGGGTGCCGAGAGCGACGCCAGCGCCGCGCCGAGCCCCGCGAGGTTGACGGCCGTGACCGCCGCGCCCAGCACCCCGCCGACGGTCACGGCGAGCAGCGCCTCGCCCGCCACGACGCGCAGGACCTGGCCGCGGGTGGCGCCGGCCAGCCGCAGGGAGTTCAGTTCGCCGGTGCGCGCGGCGGTGGCCATCAGCAGCGTGCCCGCGAGGGCGATCGCCGTGTAGACGAGGGCGACACCGAGGACGACGAGCAGCCCGAGACGGGTCTGCGGACCGGTGCGGGCGTGGGTGTCGGCGACCCACTCGGCCACCGGGCGCACCGTTCCGCCGGTGGCGGCGCGCAGTCGGGCGGCCACCCGCGGACCCGCTCCCGCCCCGATCCGTACGTCGATCCGGTCGACCGGAGCGGCGGGTGCGTTGGCGGCGGTGATGTACGCGCCGTTGCTGCCCGTCCCGGTGGCCAGCACTGCCGCGATCCGCAGCGTGACCGGGCGACCGTCGCCGAGCCAGACGTCGACACGCTCGCCGACCGTGTGCCGCTCCCACTCCTCGTTGACGACGATCGACCCGTCGTCGAGGTCCCGCAGCTCACCGGCTACGACAGGGAGCCGGGCCAGGTCCGCGAACGCCGCCGGGTCGGCGACCGCCCGAGCCTCGGACCTGATGAGGGCCGTGCCTTCCTCCCGTACGTGGACGGCGGTCGACGCGGACGCGGAAAGCGTCGCGCCCGGCACGTCGGCCTGCTTCAGGTCGTCACCCGTGACGATGAGCTGCGCCGAGGTCTGCTCCCGTGCCTCGGCCGCCTTCGACGCCGTCACGCTCCGGGCCGAACCGAGCAGCGATCCCGCCAGGGCGACGGTCACCAGCACGGGCGCGGCGACCGCTGCGGTACGGCGCAGGGAGGCGGCGGTGTTCTCCCGTACGAGCATCCCGGTGGCCCCGGGCAGCGGCAGCAGCCGGACCGTACGGCGTACGAGAAGCGGGGCGAGCAGCGCCACCGCGGTGATCAGGACCATCGGCCGGGTGGTGTAGGTCTTGCGCTTCAGCAGGTCGGCGGGATCGGTGGCGAGCCCCCAGACCAGCAGCCCGATGCCCGCTCCCACGAGGGCGATCCCGGCCAGCAGCCTCCCGAGCGGCATCGTGCCGCTGTCCACGTCCGCCTCGCGCAGCGCCTCGGCAGGACCGATGCGGCCGGCCCGGCGCGATGCGGCCCACACGCCGGTGAGCGCCACGGCCAGACCCGTCCAGAAGGCGGCGTGGAACGGCCAGTTCACGTCCTCGCGGATCGTGAACCACTGTGGGGCGACCTCCCCGGCGACCAGGAGCCGTGCGAGCCGCGGTGCGCCCCAGGCGCCGAGCGCACAGCCCGCCGCGGAGGCGATCGTGCCGATGACGAGGGCCTCGGTCAGCAGCAGCCGGCGGATCTGGCCGGGCGTCGCGCCCGCCGTCCGCAGCAGCCCGAACTCCCTTCTGCGCAGGGCCACCGTGAACGCGAACGTCGACGCGACGACGAAGACGGAGACGAATGCGGACACGCCACCGGCGGTGCCGAGCAGCGAGTTCACCGAGATCAGCGCCTGCGCGTCCCGCTCCTGTCCGGGGTCGGCACGGCGGCGCTCGTCCCCGGTGAGCACCTGGGCGCGGTCGCCGACGACGGCGCGTACTGCCGCGGCCGGGGCGTCCACCCCGACCGCGTCGGGTCCGCCCCGGCGCAGGAGGGGGCCGAGGCCGCGCAGCTCGCCCACGAGGTCCGGGTCCACAGGGTGTGGATGGGCGAGCCTGTGGGTGACACGGGCGGTTCCGGGTCCCCGCCGCACGTCCACCGAGAGGGTGTCCTGCCCCATGACCACGACGGGAGATGCGGCGAACCGCTGTGGTGCGCGTTCAGGAGCGTCGAGGGTGGAGGCGAGGCCGAGCCCCATCGCGGTGACCAGTCCGACGCCGAGCGCCAGCGCGACGGAACTCGCGACAAAGGTGGCCCAGCGGGCACGCAGGGCGGAGAGGGCGACGATCAGCACAAGGTGTCCTCCGGTCTCAGGGGTCCGCCGCCCGACGGGGAGTCGTCGGCGGCTCGGGGCGAGGGGACGGCCGGGGGCGGCGCAGGAGCGCCCAGGCGCACGGCCGGACAGGTCGCGGCCGGACGGGTCGCGGGCGGACGGGGTGCGGGCGACGGCGTCAGCACCGCGCCGTCTCCGGATCCGGGCATCGCGCCGTCTCGGGACCCGAGCTCCGCGCCGTCTCCAGACCCGCCAGGTGCGACGCGACCTGCCCGGCCGTGGGCGCGGTGAGCTCGCCGGCGATCCGGCCGTCGACCAGCAGCACGACCCGGTCCGCGAAGGCCGCCGCCACCGGGTCGTGGGTGACCATCACGACGGTCTGACCCTCCCGGTCCACGAGCGCCCTGAGCAGCGTCAGCACCTCGCGGCTCGTGACCGTGTCCAGCGCGCCCGTCGGCTCGTCGCCGAAGAGCACGGCGGGCCGGGTGATCAGCGCCCGCGCCAGGGCCACGCGCTGCTGCTGGCCGCCGGACAGCTGCCCCGGGCGGTGCCCCGCGCGGCCCTCCAGACCCACTTGCGTCAAGGCCTCGCGCACCGCCGCACGGGACGGCCGCCTGCCGGACAGCCGCAGCGGCAGGGCGACGTTCTGCGCGGCCGTCAGCGACGGCAGCAGATTGAACGACTGGAACACGAACCCGATCCGGTCCCGCCGCAGCAGTGTCAGGCGGCGCTCGCTCAGCCCGCCGAGGTCGGTGCCGTCGATCTCCACCCGCCCGGAGGTGGGCCGGTCGAGTCCGGCGGCGCACTGCAGCAGCGTCGACTTGCCGGAGCCGGAAGGCCCCATGACGGCGGTGAAGGAGCCGCTGGGGAAGTCGAGGTCGACACCGTCCAGCGCCGTGGCATCGCGGTGGACGCGTCGGAGCGCGGTGAGCCGTACGGCAGTTGAGGTCATGCCTCAAGGCTTGCGTCCCGCGGCGCGCGGATCACGACCACTGGGGGGCGTCCGGCAGGTAGGGCCTGCCCTACCCCGTGGGACCATCTGAGGTGTGAGTGAGGTCGGCACGGTCGGGAAGGCACTGGCCGCAGCGTTGTACGCGGACGGCGACGAGGGGCTCGACACGGGCGCGTCGCTGCTGGCCGCGGATCCGGCCGCCGACGACGAGCTGCGGCGGCGCGGCGAGGAGTACGTCCGCGGCGCCTGGGAGCGCGGCTGGCAGCCGGCCGACGTCGTACGCCTCGTACGCCGTGACCTCGACGAGCCGCATGAGCGGCTGGCGGCGGAGCTGATCACGGGAGAGTCGACGCGGTACGGCACCCGGCTCGCGCCGCGCTGGCAGGCGCAGCTCGCCGAACTGTCGGGCGTCGCCCCCTACCGGGCGGACCGTTTCTCCCGCGCGACGGCCGTGCTCGAGCTGTACCGCCTGCTGGTCCGCCTCCCGCGGATCGAGCCGGTCGCGCCGCCCCCGGGCACGGCCGCACTGCTCTCCGTACCGTCGCCGCACGAACCGCGCATGCTCTCCCGTGTCCGCGCACTGCTCGCGAAGGCCGAGGCGACGGGCTACCCGGAGGAGGCGGAGGCGCTCACGGCGAAGGCGCAGGAGCTGATGGCGCGCCACAGCATCGACGACGCGCTGCTGGCTGCGCGCACGCACAGCCCCGAGACCCCCTCCGCCTGCCGGATCGGCGTGGACGCGCCGTACGAGACGGCCAAAGCGATCCTTCTCGACGCCGTGGCCTCGGCGAACCGCTGCCGCGCGGTGTGGAACAGCGCCTTCGGCTTCTCGACGGTCGTCGGATTCGAAGGGGACCTGGAGTCGGTCGAGTTGCTCCACACCTCGCTCCTCGTCCAGGGCACGACGGCCATGACCCGTGCCGAGGCGGCGCAGCGCGCGGGCGGCCGCAAGCGCACGAAGACCTTCCGCCAGTCCTTCCTGATGGCGTACGCGACCCGGCTCGGCGAGCATCTGTCGGCGGTGGCCGACGAGGTGGTCACCCAGGACCTGCTGCCGGTCCTGGCCTCGCGGGACGTGGCGGTGGCGGACCGCGCGGACCGGATGTTCCCCGAGACCACGACCGCACGGGTCCGTGGCGTCACCGACCTCGGCGGCTGGCAGGACGGCACGGCTGCGGCGGACCGGGCCGAGGTCGCGGGAGGCCGGCGCCGGCTGGGCGGGACGCGCGCCGGCGAGAACCAGCGGTGACGCGGCCGGCCCGACACGCAGGCATCCTGGCCGGAACGGCCACGCCCTCCCCGCCGGCGGCGGAGCCCGTCAGGCCGCGTCGTACCGCTGCTTGCCCGAGTGCCGGTGCCGCACCCACCCGGTGAAGCCGGGCCTGTGCCGTGGTGTGTCCGGACACCCCGCACCGACAACCCGCCGGTCGGCAAAGGGCCGCGGACCCGTGCGGGTTCCGCGGCCCGGGGCGCAGCGCTCCTGCGCGATGTCGGTGGCGGGGCCGTCAGCCGGTCGGCAGGTCCGTGGGCAGATCGGTGGGGAGCTCCGGCAGCTTGCCGGGGTCCGCCTTCTTCAGCGTGTCCTTCTTCCCGGCGTCCCAGGAGATGACCAGGGTCTTGCCGTCGTTGGACTCGATCGCGCCCATCGTGCGGTCGGTGTTCCCGTCCGCGCACTTCAGCGACAGCATCGGCTCGCCGCCCATGTCCTTCACCTGGCCGGTGCAGGCGTGACCGTCCGCGACGATCGATGCGGCCGTGCCCGAGACGGACAGCGCGACGGGCCCGCCGTCGGCCATGCCCGTCCAGGCGCCCTCGAGGCTCGCGCTCTCGCCGCCGCCACTGCCGTTGTCGCCTGACTCGCCCGGCGAAGCCGAAGCCTTGGGCGTGCCGTTGCCGCCGCCAGCGTCGCTGCCGCATCCGGTCAGCGCGAGCGCGGCGAGAAGACCGGCCGCGGCCGCCGATGTACGTACGAGCTTGCGCATGTCTCATTTCCCCCTGGTCGGTTGCAGGACCGCGCCAAGCTACCAGGAGGACCTCCGGCAGATCTGACCGAGGATCACGACGCAGTGAGCCGAACGGGCTTCCCGTGCGTCTGTCTCTACGAAGGGACTCACCGACACGAGGGGACTCACCGACGCACGGAGCGCCCCCGCCTGTAACCAGGGGAACACCCCACGTGCACGTGCATCTGCCCGTGCAGCCGCTCATGCATCGGCATATGAACACAGCTATGATCCGGGATAGTTGACACCTGCACCTTGCATCCCGGGAGCGACTTGTGCACCACGTGTACAACGGCATGGCGGCCACGGAGCTTCAGGGGGTCGTCTGGCAGAAGAGCAGGCACAGCAACTCGCAAGGCTCCTGTGTGGAGTTCGCCAAGCTGCCCGGCGGTGACGTCGCGATGCGCAACTCGCGGCACCCCGACGGCCCCGCACTCGTCTATACGCCGGCGGAGATAGAAGCGTTGCTTCTGGGCGTCAAGGACGGGGAATTCGACCATCTGATCGCGGGAGCCTGACGGCCGGGAGTGGTCACCGGCCGCCGCTCACGCGGGCTTGCCCAGACGGAACAGCGCCCAGACCACTTTGCCGTGCAGCGACCCGGCGAGCGGGTGCCAGCCCCAGCCGTCGCTGAAGGAATCGACCAGGAAGAGCCCACGGCCCGACTCCGCGGAGAAGTCCTCGTCGGTCTCGCGGGTCGCCGGGCCGTCCTGGCTGGGGTCGCGGACCGCACACACCAGGCGGCTCGTCCAGCGCATCAGATGCAGCCGTACCGCAGGTTCCTGGGCCGGCTCGCGCGCGGCGTCGGGGGTGGGCACGGCGTGCCGCAGTGCGTTGGTGACGAGTTCGGACACGACCAGTGCGACATCGTCGAAGCGGTCGTCGAGTTCCCACTTGCCGAGCGTCGTCCTCGTGAACCGGCGGGCTCCGCGGACCGCTTCGTAGCGGGCGGGAAGGGCGCACGAGGCGGAGCTGGAGACGGCCGCGGGATCGATCGGAGGAAGCCCCTGCCGTAACGGCTCGAGCATGGTCGATCCATTCGTCCCCATGCGAGGCACTCCCGAAATCGCGGCTGTGGCGCTACAACACGAACGAGCACGCAGGTGCGCGAGGACCATGGTTGCGAATGCGTAGAGCAGATGCAAGGGCAGATGCACGTGCACGCGCCTGACCTGTCCATGCCCGTGCCGGTTCTTGCTCATTTCTTCCATGACCCTCTTCCGGGGCCCTGCCCGACTGCTTCCCGTTTCCGTAATCGCCTGTGTACGGGCTGAAGCGTTTGGTGGCAGAATCCGGCTCTTGGGATTCGGGGGGATCTCGCGAGAGAGTCGAGCCGGCATCGAGGACCGGGCATCGGGCCGGGCACATCACGCACATCGAGTACATCGGGTCACTACGAAGAGGCAGCGATGGGGAGGGTTGTAGCCGTGACGGCAGGCGAGTCGTGGGGTTACCCCCGAGGCGACGGCCCAGGCGGAGGTTCTGTGGTGCGTCGCATCCTGTTGGGCTCGCAGCTGAGGCGGCTGCGGGAATCGAAAGGCATCACCCGTGAGGTCGCCGGATACTCCATCCGCGCGTCCGAATCCAAGATCAGCCGCATGGAGCTGGGCCGGGTGAGCTTCAAGGCACGGGACATCGAGGACCTGCTCACCCTCTACGGGGTGGCGGACGACATCGAGCGGGAGTCCCTGCTCGGCCTCGCCAAGGAGGCCAATGTCGCCGGCTGGTGGCACAGCTTCGGCGATGTGCTGCCGGGCTGGTTCCAGACGTACATCGGCCTCGAAGGCGCCGCCTCGCTCATCCGTGTCTACGAAGTGCAGTTCGTGCACGGTCTGCTGCAGACCGAGGCGTACGCGCACGCCGTCGTCACGCGCGGAATTCCGGACGCGCCCCTGGCCGAGATCGATCGCCGGGTCGCGCTCCGTCTCGAGCGCCAGAAGACGCTGGTGTCCGAGCGGGGCCCCCACTTCCATGCCGTGCTCGACGAGGCCGCGCTGCGCCGCCCGTACGGCGACCGGGCCGTGATGCAGGGACAGTTGAGGCATCTGATCGAGATCTCCGAGCAGCCGAACATCACCCTGCAGGTGATGCCGTTCAGCTTCGGCGGGCACGCGGGCGAGAGCGGCGCGTTCACGATGCTGCGCTTCCCTGAGTCGGACCTCTCCGACATCGTCTATCTCGAGCAGCTGACCAGCGCCCTCTACCTCGACAAGCGCGAGGAGGTGGCCCAGTACGAGCGGGTCATGAAGCGGCTCCAGGAAGACAGTCCGGATCCGGCCGAGAGCCGGGACCTGCTTCGCGGACTCCTTCAACTCACGTGAAACACAAGTACGATGACGCAACATCAGAAAGATCAGACGTCCGTGCTTCCGTCTCCGGAGTAAGGGATCACATGTCCTTCTTCACCGACCTGGCCCACCAGTACATAGACGGCGAATGGAGGCCCGGCAGCGGGTCCTGGGACATCATCGACTTCAACCCGTACGACGGGGAGAAGCTGGCCTCGATCCCCGTGGCGACGGCGGACGAGGTGGACCAGGCCTACCGGGCGGCGGAGCGCGCGCAGCGCCAGTGGGCGCAGACGAACCCGTACGCCCGCCGGCTGGTCTTCGAGCGCGCGCTGCGGATCATCGAGGACCGCGAGGCGGAGATCACCGAGACGATCATCGCGGAGCTCGGCGGCACGCATCTGAAGGCGGGCTTCGAACTGCACCTCGCCAAGGAGTTCCTGCGCGAGGCGATCCAGCTGGCCCTGCGGCCCGAAGGCAAGATCCTGCCCTCGCCGGTCGACGGCAAGGAGAACCGGGTCTACCGCGTTCCCGTCGGCGTGGTCGGCGTCATCAGCCCGTTCAACTTCCCCTTCCTGCTCTCGATCAAGTCGGTCGCTCCTGCGCTGGCGCTCGGCAACGCCGTGGTGCTCAAGCCCCACCAGAACACGCCGATCTGCGGCGGCTCCCTGGTGGCCAAGGTCTTCGAGGACGCGGGCCTGCCCGCGGGTCTCCTCAATGTCGTGATCACCGACATCGCCGAGATAGGCGACGCGCTCATCGCGCACCCGGTCCCGAAGGCGATCTCCTTCACCGGCTCCGACAAGGTGGGCCGTCATGTCGCCACCGTCTGTGCCGCGAACTTCAAGCACGCGATCCTCGAACTCGGCGGCAACAGCGCGCTGATCGTCCTCGACGACGCCGACATCGACTATGCGGTCGACGCGGCGGTCTTCAGCCGGTACGTGCACCAGGGCCAGGTGTGCATGGCCGCCAACCGCATCCTGGTGGACCGCTCGGTGGAGCAGGAGTTCACCGAGAAGTTCGTCGCCAAGGTCAAGACGCTCAAGGTCGGTGACCCGGCGGACCCGCAGACCCACATCGGGCCGCTCATCAACTCCTCGCAGGCCGATGCGGTCACCGCCGTCGTCGACCAGACCATCGAGGCCGGCGCGACGGCCCTGCTGCGCGGGAGCACCGAGGGCAATCTGGTGGCGCCCTCGGTGCTGACCGGACTGCCGGCGAATTCGCCCGTCCTGTCGCAGGAGATCTTCGGCCCGGTGGCGCTGATCATCCCCTTCGACGGCGAGGACGAGGCGGTCCGGATCGCCAACGACACCCCGTACGGCCTGAGCGGTGCGGTGCACACGGGTGACGTGGAGCGAGGTGTGCGGCTCGCCAAGCGGATCGACACCGGCATGATCCACATCAATGACGGCACGGTCCATGACGAGCCGATCGTCCCGTTCGGCGGCGAGAAGCACTCGGGCATCGGCCGCCTGAACGGCGACTCGATGGTCGACGCGTTCACCACCCAGAAGTGGATCTCGGTGCAGCACGGGCGCTCGCAGTTCCCGTTCTGATCCCGGAGGCATGTGGGCACCCCGGGCCCTTGCGGACAGTACCTGTCCGCAAGGGCCCGTAGCGTTGTCGTGTCGGAAGGAGGGGCGTACGGGCCCCTCCGATGGATCCGGAAGGGCGGACATCATGGTCACTCACGTTCCCGCGGAGGCTCAGGGCGACGAGCGCGGCGCGCTGCTGAACTTCGTCGAGGCGCAGCGCGGGGCGATCCGCCGCTCGGTCCTCGGGCTGACCGAGGAGCAGGCCGCGAGCCGCCCGAGCGTCAGCGAGCTGTCGTTGTCCGGACTGCTCAAGCATGTGGCCGAGACCGAGCTCAACTGGCTGCGGATGGCGCAGGAACGGCCGAACGAAAAGGCCCGCACCGAGGAGACCTGGGGCGACAGCTTCCGTCTGGTCGACGGTGAGACGATCCCGGAAATGCTGGCCTTCTGGGACACGGTCGCCAAGGAGACCGAGGCCTTCATCCGCTCGGTGCCGAGTCTGGACGACACCTTTCCGCTGCCCGAGGCGCCGTGGTTCCCGAAGGAAGGCCGGGTGTCCATGCGCTGGCTGATGATCCACCTGGTGGAGGAGACCGGCCGGCACGCCGGCCACGCCGACATCATTCGTGAGTCCTTGGACGGTAAGGGCGCGTTCGACCTGGTCGCCGAGGAGAGCGCGCGGGGCAGGGGCTAGGGCGTGGTCTAGGACCGCAGCTCCTCCAGTCTGGCCAGGCTGTCGTGCGCCGACTCCCTTTCCTCATCGGTGAGCGGGAGCGCGGCCGCCCGGTCGAGGAGACTGCGCGCCAGTTCGTCGTCGCCGAGCCGCTGTGCGATGTCGCTGCGCAGGACGAGCAGCCGCAGATGCTGGACGGCGGTCGGCCTTTCGTCCGGGACCAGCTCCAGTGCGTGGTCGATGATCTTCGCCGCGCCCGGCAGGTCCTGCTTGGAGTCGGCGAAGAGATCCGCCATGTGCAGGGCCCGGGCGAAGGTCTCCTTGGGGGCCGGCCGGTGGCTCTGGTCCTCGCTGATCGCCTGTCCGATCCGGATGGAGTTGCCGCCCGGGTCGGTCATCAGGAACTGCCGCATGCCGTACGACATGTCCTTGAGCGGCCCGATGCGCGGCAGACCGCGGAGCGGGATCCTCCCGTACGCCGCCTTGAGGCCGGCCCGGAAGGTCCCGTGGAGTGTGTCGACGTCGTCGGTGACGATGTAGCAGCCGGAGTACGACTCGGCCGGGTCGTACTGCTTCATGCCGAAGAACTGGAGCTGGACGGGGCCGCGCTCGACGACCGCGTACGGATACGGACTCTTCTGCAGGAATGTCGTATCGAAACCCAGGGCGGTGTAGAAATCGACCACCGGCTGGATCGTCCGGCACGGAAGGAGCGGGATGGTCTTCTCGGTCATGCCGAGTAGTCTAGTCAAACTTGAATAGAAGGGAATCCCGGCTGATGTCAGCGATCCGTCTGCTGGTCCTGGGAGCCGTACGCCAGCACGGGCGGGCGCACGGCTACCAGGTCCGCAACGACCTGGAGTACTGGGGCGCGCACGAGTGGTCCAACGCCAAGCCCGGTTCGATCTATCACGCGCTGAAGCAGATGGCGAAGCAGGGACTGCTGCACGCTCATGAGACCGCCCCGTCGACGGCCGGCGGCCCGCCGCGCACCGAGTACGAGCTCACCGAGCAGGGCACCGAGGAGTACTTCAAGCTGCTCCGGGAGTCCCTGACCGCCTACGACGAGAAGCTGGACGTCCTGTCCGCGGGGGTCGGCTTCATCGTCGACCTGCCGCGGGAGGAGGCCGTGGCGCTGCTGAAGGAGCGCATCCGGGGGATGCAGGAGTGGCGGTCGTCGGTGACCGAGTACTACACCCCCGAGGAGGGGCCCGAGTCGCTCGGGCACATCGGCGAGATCATGAATCTCTGGGTCTCCTCGGCGGATTCCGGAGCGGAGTGGACCCAGGGCCTGATCCGGCGGATCGAGGCCGGGGCGTACACCTTCGCGGGTGAGGGCGAGCCGTTCGTCGGAGTGCTGGCGGAGGGCGAGGAGAACCCGTACGCGACAGGTGAGCCGCACGAGGGCGACAGCCGCTGAAGCGGCCCTGCGCCCGATCAGTGGTGGAAGGCGGTCACCGTCGCCGCGTCCTTGCTCATGGGTTCCTGCTGGCGCCGCAGCTCCGGCAGCACCTGGAGCAGGTCGTCCATCAGCAGGTCGGCCAGATCCGCGGAGAAGCCGTTGCGGCAGACCATACGCAGGACGGAGAGGTCCTCACGGTTCTTCGGAAAGGTGTACGCGGGCACGAGCCAGCCCTGCTCGCGCAGCCGCCGGGAGACGTCGAACACGTCGAAGGACGTCACATCGGGCGCTGTGGTGAAGGCGAAGACGGGCAACTCGTCGCCGTGGGTGAGGAGCTGGAAGTCGCCCATCGCCTCGATCCGTTCCGCGAGGCCCCGGGCGATGTCCCGGGCGGTCTGCTGGACGGCCCGGTAGCCCGCCCGCCCGAGCCTGACGAAGGTGTAGTACTGCGCCGCCACCTGTGCGCCCGGCCGGGAGAAGTTGAGGGCGAAGGTCGGCATGTCGCCGCCGAGATAGTTCACCCGGAACACCAGCTCCTCGGGCAGATCGGCGGGCGAGCGCCACAGCGCCCAGCCGACGCCGGGATAGACGAGGCCGTACTTGTGCCCCGAGGTGTTGATCGAGGCGACCCGCGGCAGCCGGAAGTCCCAGACCAGGTCCTCGTCGATGAAGGGCGCCACCATCGCCCCCGACGCCCCGTCCACATGGACGGGAATGTCGAGGCCGGTGCGCTCCTGGAGGGCGTCCAAGGCCGCACACAGGTCGGCGACGGGTTCGTAGGACCCGTCGAAGGTCGAGCCGAGCACGGCCACCACGCCGATGGTGTTCTCGTCGCAGAGGTCGGCGGCGGCCTGCGGATCGAGATGGAAGCGGTCGCCCTCCATGGGAACCAGCCGCGCCTCCACCTCCCAGAAGTTGCAGAACTTCTCCCAGCAGACCTGCACATTGATGCCCATGATCAGATTGGGTCGGGCGGACCGGGGGTAGCGGTCGCTGTTGCGGTTGGCCCAGCGGCGTTTGAGGGCCATCCCGGCGAGCATGCACGCCTCGCTGGAGCCCGTGGTGGAGCAGCCGACCGTGGAGGTCGGGTCCGGGGCATGCCACAGATCGGCGAGCATCGCCACGCACCGGCGCTCCAGTTCGGCCGTGCGCGGGTACTCGTCCTTGTCGATCATGTTCTTGTCGCGGCACTCGGACATCAGCACGCCGGCCTGCGGCTCCATCCAGGTGGTGACGAAGGTGGCGAGGTTCAGCCGGGAGTTGCCGTCGAGCATCAGCTCGTCATGGACCAGTTGGTAGGCGGTGGAGGGAGGCAGTGGTCCGTCGGGCAGCCGGTGCGTGGGCGGGGCGGAGGTCATCCCGCTGACCGGGTTGGCCTCCCCGTAGAAGGGGTTGAGGGAGAGTCTGCGCCGCTCCTTCTCGGTCTCCTGCTCGCTGTCGTCGGTCGCGCCCTTGTGGAGTGCCATCGCCTCGGTGCCTTCCTCCCTGGCCCCGCCTGGGCCATCTCAAGCGGGACGATACGTATATAACGGACTCTTTGCCCGTTGGGCTTGCACCTCACGCGGCGTGAGGAGCCAGGCTGAGGCGCGTACCGAGAAATGAAGGAGCGGAAAGCGATGAGCTACTCCGTGGGACAGGTCGCGGCCTTCGCCGGGGTCACGGTGCGCACGCTGCACCACTACGACGAGATCGGGCTGCTCCGACCGGGTGGCCGCAGCCATGCGGGACACCGGCGCTACGACGACGCCGACCTCGACCGGCTGCAGCAGATCCTGTTCTACCGGGAGCTCGGCTTCCCGCTCGAGGAGGTCGCGGCGCTGCTGGACGACCCGGACACGGACCCGCAGGCGCATCTGCGCCGGCAGCACGAACTGCTGTCCGCCCGGATCACCAAGCTGCAGGAGATGGCCGAGGCCGTCGAACGAGCCATGGAGGCGAAGAAGATGGGCATCAACCTCACGCCCGAGGAGAAGTTCGAAGTCTTCGGGGACAACGACCCCGAGCAGTACGCGCAGGAGGTCGAGCAGCGCTGGGGCGGCACCGAGGCGTACGCCGAGTCCCAGCGCCGGGTCGCGCGCTACACCAAGGACGACTGGAAACGGATGCAGGACGAGAGCGCCGACTGGGGGGCGCGCTACGACGCCCTGATGGAAGCCGGCGAACAGCCGACGGGCGAGCGGGCCATGGACCTGGCCGAGGAGCACCGTCGCCACATCTGCACGTGGTTCTACGACTGCACCTACGAGGTCCACACCTGTCTCGGTGAGATGTATGTCTCGGACGAGCGTTTCACGGCGTTCTACGACACCATCCGGCCCGGCATGGCCGTGCACCTGCGCGACGCGATCCTCGCCAACGCGGTGCGCAACAGCTGACGGGGACAGCCTCCGGGGCGCTGCCGCCCCGGAGGCCGTCCCGGTCCCCGGGCCGGATGCCGGGCCCGGCGTGCACAGCTGCGTCAGCCCCGATGCCCGGCTGCGTCAGGTACGGGCGATCACCACCGCCGTGCCGTAGGCACAGACCTCGGTGCCGACGTCCGCCGCCTCCGACACGTCGAAGCGGAACATGAGCACCGCGTTCGCGCCGCGGGAGCGGGCCTGCTCGATCAAGCGCTCCATGGCCTGGTTCCGGGTCTCCACCAGGGTCTTGGTCAGGCCCTTCAGCTCCCCGCCGATCATCGACTTCAGCCCTGCCCCGATCTGGCTCCCCAGATGGCGCGAGCGCACCGTCAGCCCGAAGACCTCGCCGATCACCTGCTGCACCTGGAAGCCGGGTACGTCGTTGGTGGTGACCACCAGCACGTCCGAGCCCTTGCCCTGTCCGCCGCCGTAGTCCTCGATGCCCATCAATGTCCGCCTTCCGTACAGCTGCCGCCCCTCCCCTCGAGGCACAGCTTTGTCCCAGGTGCCGCACAGTGCATCCTGGGCAGGCCGGTGGAACGTGGAGCGGCCATCCCGCGTTGATACCTTGGGGCGGCCGTTCACGCCGATTCGCCGATCGACCGACTGAAGACTCAGGAGCCCGGACCTCGTGACTACCCTTGCGCTCGGACCGAGCTGGCTGGACCCGGACTATCTGATCGGGACGTTCGGACTCATCGGTGTACTCGTCATCGTCTTCGCCGAGTCGGGCCTGCTCATCGGTTTCTTCCTGCCGGGCGACTCGCTGCTGTTCACCACCGGCCTGCTGGTCACCTCCGGCAAGCTGGACTTCCCCCTGTGGGTGGTGTGCACGCTCGTCGTGCTGGCCGCGATCATCGGCGACCAGGTGGGCTATCTCTTCGGCCGCAAGGTCGGCCCTGCCCTCTTCAGGCGCCCGGACTCCAGGCTCTTCAAGCAGGAGAACGTCGAGAAGGCGCACGAGTTCTTCGAGAAGTACGGCCCCAAGTCGCTGGTGCTGGCCCGCTTCGTGCCCATCGTGCGCACGTTCACGCCGATCATCGCCGGTGTGAGCCGGATGAACTACCGCTCCTTCGTCACGTTCAACGTCATCGGCGGCGTGCTGTGGGGCGCCGGGGTCACCCTGCTCGGTGCGGCGCTCGGCAAGGTCGAGTTCGTCCACAAGAACATCGAGGCGATCCTGATCCTGATCGTGCTGATCTCGGTGCTCCCGATCGCGATCGAGTTCCTGCGGGCCCGTTCGAAGGGCAGGAAGCAGGCCGCAGTGGCGGACCCCGGTCCGGCCGGCGAGATGCCCCCGGGCCAGCGCGGCCGGCACGCCAAGCGCTGACCCCGCCGTACGTCGGCGCCCGCCACCCGGCGGTACCCGCTCCTGTCCCGTTCGCCTCGCCTCAGAAGCCGCGCGTCCGCTTGGCCGCGCGGCGTTCGGCGCCCGGCGCCCGCAGCACCAGCCGGGAGATCTCCGCGCCCAGGTTCACCCCGATCGCGATGGCGAGCGCGAGGGCTGCCGCCTTGCTCAGTGAGGCGAGGCCCGTGTTCAGATCGTTCCTGGCGATCGACAACAGCCCGAAGTATGTGGCGCTGCCCGGCAGCAGCGGCCCGATCGCGGCGGTGACATACGGCAGCGCGGAAGCGTACTGGTAGCGCGACAGCAGCTGCCCGAACAGGCCCACCAGACCGGCGGCGATCGCCGTCGCGGCGACCGGAGAGACATTCGCCGTGTTCGCGAGGGCCGCGTAGATCACCCACGCGACGCCGCCGTTGAGAGCGGCGAGGGGCAGGGTGTTGCGCTCCTGCTGGAGCATCACGGCGAAGAACAGGGACAGCGCCATCGCGGCGAGCGTCTGTGCCACCGGCCGTTCGACGATGTGAATGGCGGTTTCCGGGTTGAGGCCCGCGTCCAGCGCGAACCCCAGATACAGCACCGACAGCACACCGATGACGAGGGCGACCACCAGATAGCCGACCTCGAGGAGGCGGGCGGCCGCGGTGATGTAGAAGCCGGTCAGTCCGTCCTGTACCCCGGCGACCAGCGCCCGTCCCGGGATCAGCGCGAACAGGCCGCCGGTGATCACCGCGGAGGCGCGCACGTCCAGTGGCGACAGTGTCAGGGCCACGCCCATCGCGGCCGAGGGCATGGCGGCCGCGGCGAACTGGTAGAACTCCGGCAGTCCCCGCCCGGCGCACAGCCACGCCAGCCGGTCGCCGAGCATCGCGCTGATCGCCGCCGCGATGAACACCAGCACATCGCCACCCACCAGGACGGAGGCCGCGCCCGCCAGCAGCCCGCCGGCCAGGGTGAGCGCCCAGCCCGGATACGGATGCCGGTTGCGCCGGATCTCCGCGAGGCGCCGGTAGGCCTCCTCCAGGGTGATCTCCGAATCCTCCGTGCTGATGTCGTGCACCAGCCGGAAGACCGCGGCGAGCCGGGTGTAGTCGGTGCCACGCCGCCGTACGGTGCGATTGGCCGTCACGGGGTCGTCGACCAGGGACGGCTGATAGGTGATCGACAGCAGCGTGAAGGTGACGGTGGGCTCGCAGCGGTCGAGCCCGTAGGCACGGCAGATGGCGAACATGGCCGCCTCGACGTCCTCCGCGCCCTCGCCGCCCGCGAGCAGCAGCTCGCCGATACGCAGCGTCAGGTCCAGTACGCGGGGAACGGCGGGCCCTGCCTCGTCGTGCCGGTGCGCCGTCTCCGGTACCGGCCGCTCGTGGACCGGCATCCGCAGCATCGCGCGCATCCGGTCCTGCCAGGGCGCGCCCTTGGTGAGCTGGACGACCGGCATGCCGTGCGCCGGAGTGAACGCGGGCGGCGAGCGCCGGGCGCTGTAGACGCTCGGTGTCGCGAACGCGGAATGCTCCGGCTCGGCGGGAGGTTCGGGGGCGAAGCCCTTGGGAATCGCGAACTCCGATGACGGGTGGTCCTCTTCGGGCGCCTCCGGCTGCCCCATCCCGGCGGGCGGGGTGAAAGCGCTGTGCGCCTCGTCGGACTGAGGCTTCCGGTCTTCCGGACCCTCGGGCTCCGCCACCACGTCTGTCCTCGCTCCCTCTTGTCCGGCCGTCTGCCTGGCGCGTCTGCCCAGTATGGCCACGGACATGGGCGGCGGTACGCGACGCGGGCGGGACCCCCCCTCCAGGGTGTCCCGCCCGCGTCGGGCCGCTTGACGCGGCCGGTTGCTCAGTGGAGTGCGCTCAGTGCGCGCCGCCCTGCGCCTCGAGGCGCTTGTAGGAGGCCTCGATCTCGGCCTCGGCCTCGGTGCGGCCGACCCAGTTGGCGCCCTCGACGGACTTGCCGGGCTCCAGGTCCTTGTAGACCTCGAAGAAGTGCTGGATCTCCAGGCGGTCGAACTCGGACACGTGGTGGATGTCACGCAGGTGCTCCACGCGCGGGTCGGAGGCCGGAACGCACAGCAGCTTGTCGTCGCCGCCGGCCTCGTCCGTCATCCGGAACATGCCGATGGCGCGGCACTTGATCAGACAGCCGGGGAACGTCGGCTCGTCAAGGATGACCAGGGCGTCCAGCGGGTCGCCGTCCTCGCCGAGGGTGTTCTCGACGAAGCCGTAGTCGGCCGGGTAGCTGGTCGAGGTGAAGAGTCGACGGTCCAGGCGGATCCGACCGGTCTCGTGGTCCACCTCGTACTTGTTCCGCGAACCCTTCGGGATCTCGATGGTGACGTCGAACTCCACGGGTGGCTCCTCCATGATCAACACTCAGGTCTTCTGTGGTTCTGTGCCCTCCCGGGGGATGCCCCCCGGACCCCCGGCACAGGGCCTATCGGGGTGCCATGTTCGCGGCAAGACGCAGTTCTGGTGGTTAAGTGTCCCTCACGCACGTGTGTGATCGCGAAAGGGGCTGGTGCGGGGTGCCAGAGGTCAGGACGTGGCAGCTCGCTGCGGGCGCCGCCGTGGTCGGCCTCGCCCTCGCCGCCGGAGCGGTGGCTGCGGCGGGTCCTTGGGACTCGGGCCAGCGTAAGGCCGAGAGGCAGCGCGCGGCCGCTCCCGCCCGCGTGGGTGAGGCACATCACGAACCGGCCGCGCCCCGGCCCCCCGCCCCCGCGCCGAGCGCCCCCGTCGTCCTCACCGCGCTCGGCACCCCGCGGGCCGAACCCGCCAACGCGCCGGCGAGCGGCCCGGCCGACCTGTCCAAGACCCTCGCGCCGCTGCTCTCGGACCCCGCCCTCGGCACGGCCCGTACGGCCTGCGTCATCGACGTGGCCACCGGCGCACGGCTGTACGGGAAGGGCGCCGAGAACCCGATGACACCGGCGTCCACGATCAAGATCGCCACGGCTGTCGCGGCCCTGACCGCGCTCGGCCCGGACCACCGCATCCCGACGACCGTCGTCGCGGCCCCGGACGCCGAGCGGATCACCCTCGTCGGCGGTGGCGACGCCACCCTGGAGCGGGCCGGACTCGCCCGGCTGGCCGACCGGACCGCACGCGCCCTGCGCGACCGCGGGATCACCAAGGTCCGGCTCGCCTACGACACCTCGCTGTACCAGGGCCCCGCGCTGCACCCCATCGGCCGCAACGGCAACCTCGCCCCCATCAGCGCCCTGATGGTCGACCAGGGAAGGCGCGCCCCCAAGAGCACCGGCAGCGCGACCCGCTCGAACGACCCCGCCGGGGACGCGGCCCGGCTGTTCGCCGAGCTGCTTGCCGGCAAAGGCGTCCGCGCATCGGCGCACCCTGCCCCGGGCCGTCCCGCGAAGAACGCCGTCCCGCTCGCCCAGGTGCTGTCGGGGCCCCTGTCCGGAATGGTCGAACGGATGCTGACCACCAGCGACAACGACATCGCGGAGTCCCTCGCCCGTCAGTCCGCCGTCGCGACCGGCCGACCGGCCCACGCCGTCGGCGCCGGCCGGGCCGTGGCCGCGCAGCTCCGCCGCCTGGAGCTGCCGGTCGAGGGCGCCAGGTTCGCCGACGGCAGCGGTCTCGACCGCAACGACAAGGTCTCCGGCGCCCTGCTCACCGCGCTGCTCGCCACGGCCGCCGACCCCGACCGCCCCGAACTGCGCCCGGTCCTCACCGGGCTGCCCGTGGCGGGCTTTTCCGGCACTCTGGAGGAGCGCTACGCGAACGGCTCGGCGGGCACCGGCCTGGTGCGCGCCAAGACCGGCACCCTGTCCGGCATCGACACGCTCGCGGGCACGGTCGTGACGGCCGACGGCCGGCTGCTGGCCTTCGCGTTCCTCGCGGGAGGCACAGAGTCCCGGGACACCGCACGGCCGGCCCTGGACCGGCTCGCCGCCGCCCTGGTGCCCTGAGAGCCGGCCGCCTTCCGACGAAGCGTCGGAGCCCAACACCTCACCGCAGCCCGAGCGGAGAACGTACGGTTGACGCATGACGAGCATCGGTGGTGCCGAGATGGTCGACTGGAACCTCGCCGTCGCGACCGCGACCCGCTTCGTGCGGCCCGGTCCCGAAGTGAGCAGGGACGAGGCGCGTGCCGTCGTCGCCGAGCTGCGACGGCATGCCAAGGCCTCCGAGGAGCATGTCCGGGCATTCACCCGGCTGATCCCCGAAGGCTCCGAACCGCTGGACACCCCGGTCCTGGTCGTGGACCGGGCCGGCTGGGTCCGGGCGAACGTCGCGGGCTTCCGCGAGCTGCTGCGGCCGCTGCTGGACAAGATGCAGGAACGCCGCTCGGGCACCCCGGGAGGGGCGATGCTCGGCGCGGTGGGCGGCAAGGTCACCGGCGTCGAACTGGGCATGCTGCTGTCGTTCCTGGCCTCCCGGGTGCTGGGACAGTACGAGACCTTCGCCCCCGCACCCCGAGACCTGCCCGCCGGCGAGAGCGCCGGCTTGAGCGGCAGCGGCGGCGGACGGCTGCTGCTGGTCGCGCCGAACATCGTCCATGTCGAGCGCGAACTGGACGTGGACCCGCACGACTTCCGGCTCTGGGTCTGTCTGCACGAGGAGACCCACCGCACCCAGTTCACCGGCGTGCCCTGGCTGCGCGACCACCTCGAGGGTGAGATCCAGTCGTTCCTCGGGCAGACCGAGGTGGACCCGATGACCGTGCTGGAGCGGTTCCGGGAGGCCGCGCAGTCGCTCGCAGGGGCCCGTCCCGAAGGCGAGGAGGACGACACCGGTCACTCCATCGTCGAGCTGGTGCAGACTCCGGCCCAGCGGGAGATCCTGAGCCGGCTGACCGCCGTGATGTCGCTGCTGGAGGGGCACGCCGACTTCGTGATGGACGGCGTCGGTCCCGATGTGGTGCCCTCGGTCGGGGAGATCAGGGAGAAGTTCCAGCAGCGCAGGGCACGCGGGGCGAGC
This sequence comes from Streptomyces sp. NPDC006208, assembly GCF_040613775.1. NCBI lineage: Bacteria > Bacillati > Actinomycetota > Actinomycetes > Kitasatosporales > Streptomycetaceae > Streptomyces > Streptomyces sp. NPDC006208. Next base: position 42,023 of record NZ_JBEXSW010000042.1, read on the forward strand.
CGGCTCGATCTCGCGCTGCGCAAGCTGCTGGGGCTCGACGCCAAGCTGCGTCAGTACCGCGACGGCGAACGCTTCGTACGGGCCGTGGTGCAGGAGGTGGGCATGGACGGCTTCAACCGGGTGTGGACGTCGCCGAACACGCTTCCGACGAAGGCGGAGATCGCCAAACCGGCGGACTGGGTCGCGAGGGTGCACCGCAAGGCCGAGGGCGCACCGTAGAGCAGAGTGGTGAAGCGCGGGGTGCCGACGGCAGACGAACGCCCCGCCAATCACCCATCCGAGGGACCGTGGGCGCTTGGTAGGCGTGCGATGCTCGGGGTATCGGCTCGGTTCTGTCACCATCGACGCACTCTGAGTGACCGATCGTCGTCCTCCACCCGACGATTTCGACCGAGGCACCCCTCCCGACACTTTCACGAAGGGCACCGGACATGGGTCCCCATCCTGCGGTCGCGGCGATACGCCTGGCGGTCCGCCGCGTACTCCACGACGTGCTCACCGAGCACTCCGACAACACAGCACACTCCGTGACCCCGAAGCCCCCCCTCGTGCTGGTGGCCTGCTCGGGCGGCGCCGACTCCATGGCGCTCGCCTCCGCCCTCGCCTTCGAGGCCCGCAAGCTCTCCATCCGCGCCGGCGGCATCACCGTCGACCATGGCCTTCAGGACGGCTCCGCCCTCCGCGCCGGCGAAGTCGCCGCCCGTCTCACCGCCATGCAGCTCGACCCGGTCGAGGCCGTCACCGTGCGGGTCGGCCGCGAAGGTGGCCCCGAGGCTGCGGCCCGCTACGCCCGCTACGCCGCGCTGGACGAGGCCGCGGAGCGCCTCGGCGCCGCCGCCGTCCTGCTCGGCCACACCCGCGACGATCAGGCAGAAACCGTCCTGCTCGGCCTCGCCCGCGGCTCCGGGATCCGCTCGCTGTCGGGAATGGCCGCCGTCTCGGGGGCGGTCGGCCGTTACCGCCGCCCCTTCCTCGAGATCGACCGGCAGACCGCGCGCAAGGCCTGCATGGTCCAGTCGCTGCCCGTGTGGGACGACCCGCACAACGCCGACCCCGCCTACACCCGCTCCCGGCTGCGCCACGAGGGCCTGCCCGCTCTGGAGAAGGCGCTCGGCAAGGGCGTCGTCGAGGCTCTGGCACGTACCGCCCAGCTCTCCCGCGACGATGCCGACGCCCTGGACGCCTGGGCCGCCGACGCGGAGGCCACCGTGCGGGACGACGCGGGCCGGCTGGAGTGCGCCAAGCTGTTCGCGCTGCCCCCCGCCGTACGCCGCCGGGTGCTGCGCCGGGCCGTCATCGAGGCCGGTTCGCCCGCCGGTTCGCTCTTCGCGCGGCACATCGAGGAAGTGGACCGCCTCATCACCGGCTGGCGGGGTCAGCGGGCCATCAATCTGCCCGGCCGCGTCGAGGCGCACCGGCAGGGTGGCAGACTTGTCATTCGGCAAGGCTGACCCGGCCGCAGAAATGCGCCGGCCGAGTCATTCCGGGCTCGACCCCCGGAACCCCCGGCAACAGAAAGCGACGCGGGTGAACGAGAAGGACATGAGCACCGATCTCCAGTCGGTGCTCATCACCAAGGAAGAGATCGACGCGAAGCTGGCCGAGCTGGCGGCGAAGATCGATGCGGAGTACGCGGGCAAGGATCTGCTCATCGTCGGTGTCCTCAAGGGCGCCGTGATGGTGATGGCGGACCTGGCGCGTGCGCTGTCCACCCCGGTCACCATGGACTGGATGGCGGTGTCGTCCTACGGCGCGGGCACCCAGTCGTCGGGCGTGGTCCGGATCCTCAAGGACCTGGACACCGACATCAAGGGCAAGCACGTCCTGATCGTCGAGGACATCATCGACTCCGGCCTGACGCTGTCCTGGCTGCTGTCGAACCTCGGCTCGCGCGAGCCGGCCTCCCTGGAGGTGTGCACCCTGCTGCGTAAGCCGGATGCCGCAAAGGTCTCCATCGACGTGAAGTGGATCGGATTCGACATCCCGAACGAGTTCGTCGTCGGTTACGGCCTGGACTACGCGGAGAAGTACCGCAACCTCCCGTTCGTCGGGACGCTCGCCCCGCACGTCTACGGCGGCTGAACCGGCCGGAACGGGACGCCGAACCAGACGGGAACCAGAGCCCCCCTCCGGCCGTTGAAGCTTGGGAGGACGGGTTTGTCAGCCGTACCGCGCGGTCGCGGCTCGCTCGCTGGGGTACCGTCCGAAGAACAGTTGTCTTTAACCAAGAGCAGTCACAGCAGCATTTACTACGGGCAGGAGGGACGGGGCGTTCTCGCCCCGTATGGATGGACGTGAAGCGATACTTCCGTGGGCCGGTCATGTGGATCGTGCTGGCCGTCCTCGCCGTGGTCGTGCTGATGCAGGTCGTCGGCTCTTCCGGCGGCTACAAGACGGTGGACACCGGCGATGTGGTCCAGGCGATCAGCAAGAACCAGGTCGACCAGGTCAAACTGACCACCGGCGACGAACAGATCATCAAGGCTGACCTCAAGGAAGGCCAGAAGGTCAAGGGCAGCGACAAGATCCAGGCCAGCTACATCGGCACCCAGGGTGCCGACCTGGCCAACACGCTGCAGGAGAAGTTCGAGGCAGGCGAGATCAAGGAGGGCTACACGGTCTCGCCCTCGAAGCAGAGCCCGTTCGTCTCGGTGCTGCTCTCCCTGCTGCCCTTCGTCCTGATCGTCGTGGTCTTCCTCTTCCTGATGAATCAGATGCAGGGCGGCGGCTCCCGTGTCATGAACTTCGGGAAGTCCAAGGCCAAGCTGATCACCAAGGACACCCCCAAGACGACCTTCTCCGATGTGGCAGGGTCCGACGAGGCCGTCGAGGAGCTCCACGAGATCAAGGAGTTCCTGCAGGAGCCGGCCAAGTTCCAGGCAGTCGGCGCCAAGATCCCCAAGGGCGTGCTGCTGTACGGCCCGCCCGGTACGGGCAAGACGCTGCTCGCCCGCGCCGTCGCGGGTGAGGCGGGCGTCCCCTTCTACTCGATCTCCGGCTCCGACTTCGTCGAGATGTTCGTCGGTGTCGGTGCCTCCCGGGTCCGCGACCTGTTCGAGCAGGCCAAGGCGAACGCCCCGGCGATCGTCTTCGTCGACGAGATCGACGCCGTCGGCCGGCACCGCGGTGCGGGTCTCGGCGGCGGCCACGACGAGCGCGAGCAGACCCTGAACCAGCTGCTCGTCGAGATGGACGGCTTCGACGTCAAGGGCGGCGTGATCCTGATCGCCGCCACCAACCGGCCTGACATCCTCGACCCGGCGCTGCTGCGCCCGGGCCGCTTCGACCGGCAGATCGCCGTCGACCGCCCGGACATGCAGGGCCGTCTGGAGATCCTCAAGGTCCACCAGAAGGGCAAGCCGGTCGCCCCGGACGTCGACCTGGGTGCGGTTGCCCGGCGTACGCCCGGCTTCACCGGCGCCGACCTGTCGAACGTGCTGAACGAAGCCGCGCTCCTCACGGCGCGCAGCGACAAGAAGCTGATCGACAACCACTCCCTGGACGAGGCGATCGACCGTGTGGTCGCGGGCCCGCAGAAGCGGACCCGGATCATGTCGGACAAGGAGAAGAAGATCACCGCGTACCACGAGGGCGGTCACGCCCTGGTCGCGGCGGCTTCGCCGAACTCCGACCCGGTCCACAAGATCACGATCCTGTCCCGCGGCCGGGCCCTCGGTTACACGATGGTGCTCCCGGAGGAGGACAAGTACTCGACCACGCGCAACGAGATGCTCGACCAGCTGGCGTACATGCTGGGTGGCCGTGCGGCGGAGGAACTGGTCTTCCACGACCCGACCACCGGTGCGGCCAACGACATCGAGAAGGCCACCGCCACGGCCCGTGCGATGGTCACGCAGTACGGCATGACCGAGCGGCTCGGCGCGATCAAGTTCGGCGGCGACAACACCGAGCCCTTCCTGGGCCGGGAGATGGCGCACCAGCGCGACTACTCGGAAGAGGTCGCGGCGCTGGTCGACGAAGAGGTCAAGAAGCTCATCGAGACCGCGCACAACGAGGCCTGGGAGATCCTGGTCGAGAACCGCGACGTCCTCGACAACCTGGTCCTGCAGCTGCTGGAGAGGGAGACGCTCGGCAAGGAGGAGATCGCCGAGATCTTCGCACCGATCGTGAAGCGCCCGGCCCGCCCGGCGTGGACGGGCTCCGCGCGGCGTACGCCCTCCACGCGTCCGCCGGTGCTCTCGCCGAAGGAACTGGCGCTGACCAACGGCGCAGCGAACGGCACGGGTCCGACGGTGACCGATGTCACCAAGGCCCCCTCCGAGGCGGTCCCGGAGGAGCGTCCCGAGGCCTGACCAGCCGGTCTTCCGTCCGGAGGGCCCCTGAACAGGAATGAACGCCGTATCTCCCAGGTTCTAGCCTGGGAGATACGGCGTTTTCACGCCACGTCGGAGTACAGGAACGAGGCACAGATGACCGACCCGGTGACGCTGGACGGCGAGGGCACCATCGGCGTGTTCGACGAGAAGCGGGCCGAGAACGCGATTCGCGAACTCCTCATCGCGGTCGGCGAGGACCCTGACCGTGAAGGTCTGCGGGAGACACCCGCGCGGGTGGCGCGTGCGTACAGGGAAATATTCGGCGGTCTGTGGCAGCAGCCCGAGGACGTACTGACGACGACGTTCGACCTGGGCCACGACGAGATGGTCCTGGTGAAGGACATCGAGGTGACCAGCTGCTGCGAGCACCACCTGGTGCCGTTCCGGGGCGTGGCGCACGTCGGCTACATCCCGTCGACCTCCGGCAAGATCACGGGTCTGTCCAAGCTGGCGCGCCTCGTGGACGTCTTCGCCCGCCGGCCGCAGGTGCAGGAGCGGCTGACCACGCAGATCGCGGACTCCCTCATGGAGATCCTGGAGCCGCGCGGCGTGATCGTGGTCATCGAGTGCGAGCACATGTGCATGTCGATGCGGGGCATCCGCAAGCCCGGTGCCAAGACGATCACGTCTGCGGTACGCGGTCAGCTGCGGGACGTGGCGACGCGCGCCGAGGCGATGAGCCTGATCATGGCTCGCTGAGCCAGGCGACGGCCCGGTCCTCCTACGAGGACCGGGCCGTCGTCGTGTTGTCGTCGTCGTCCTCGGGGAGCTTGCAGACACGCTCCAGAAAGAGTGCCGCCGCGATCACGCCGATGCCCGCCAGCACCGAGAACGCCGCGTAGATCGCCTGGTCCCGGCGGGGCGGGATGTCGAGGGAGCCGAGCAGGAACACACCCGTGCCGCCGTACATGCCGCTCACCAGGGCCGCCACGAGGGCACTCGCCTGCCCGAATACCACCGCGCGGGCCGCCATCAACGGCTCGACCCCCTTGGCGCCCGGGCGCCGCTCGCGCTGGGCCCGCAGCCGGGCGCGCAGGGAGAGCGCGGTCGCGGTGAGGACGACGGCGATCGCCGCCAGCACGATCGGCGCGGCCAGCGGCACGCTGGGCAGGGTGCCGAAGGAGTCCCACAGGCGCGCGGCCCCCCAGGAGAGCACTCCTGCCGCGGCGAAGAGTCCGGCCAGCACACCGAGCCGTAGTTGCTTCACCGAGAAAGCCGCCCTTCACCTGTCCAGCCGCACGAAGTCGTGGCGGGTACGTCGCGTACTCCGCGTACGAGCCTAACGACTACTCGGGCAGCCGCAGTTCCAGGTCGGCGCGGGGCTGCACACCACCGTGCCCCATGACCGCCAGCAGCTCGGCCACGGCGCCACGGCCGGGCAGCTGCGCCTCCGGCTCCACGTCGTGCCACGGCGCGAGCACGAAGGCGCGCTCATGGGCACGCGGGTGCGGCAGGGTCAGCACCGGGTCGTCGGAGACGACGTCGGCGTACGACACGATGTCGACGTCGATGGTCCGCGGCCCCCAGCGCTCCTCACGGACCCGCTCGAAGGCCTCCTCGATGGCCTGGCCGCGCTCCAGGAGCGAGGACGGGGGCAGCGTGGTCTTGATCACCACCACCGCGTTGAAGTACGACGGCTGGCTGCCCGGCTCGACGCCCCACGGCTCCGTCTCGTACACGGGTGAGACGGCCTTGACCCGCAGCCCCGGGGTGTCCTCCAGGGCGTCGATGGCGCCCTGGAGCGTCTCCATGCGGTTGCCCAGGTTGGAGCCGAGTGAGATGACGGCCCGTTTGGGATTGGACAGAGTGACATCGGCGGCGTCCACCTGCTCCATGACGGAGGACGGCACCGGCTGCACGGTCGGGTCGCTCGCTGCCTGGTTCATACTCGGCTCCGGGTGATCGTGATCGTGACATCGTCGAAGGGCACCGTGATCGGGGCGTCCGGCTTGTGCACGACCACCTCGATCTCTTCCACGCCGTCGTGCTTCAGGCACTTCTGGGCGATGCGCTCGGCGAGTGTCTCGATCAGGTCGACGGGCTCGCCCTCGACGATGGCGACGACCTCCTCCGCCACCACGCCGTAGTGCACGGTCTTCGCCAGGTCGTCGTCGGCCGCCGCGGGGCGGGTGTCGAGGCCGAGCACCAGGTCGACGATGAAGGTCTGGCCCTCCTCGCGTTCCCGGGGGAAGACGCCATGGTGCCCACGGGCCTTGAGGCCGCGCAGCGCGACACGATCCACGCGAATCACTCCTGCTGTCGTAGTTCTTGCGAGCACCGAGCCGCGTGCGGGCGGCGGTGCCCACGTTCGAATCTACCTGCGAGCACCGACAGCACCCGCCCATGGGGGCCATGGACACGGCGGCACGAGGCTGGTAGCCGCGTATACCCCGAGGACGCCATGCCGAATCCCTCGCCGCCCCGGTTACCCCGCGTCCGCGGGAGTGTTGCCCCTATGCGGGCGTCTCGTCGTCTTCCTCGTCGTCGCTCTCGGTCAGCACCGGCGAGCCGTGGTGGGACCAGATCTTCCAGCCGTCCGATGTGCGGCGAAACACATTGGTGGCGACCACCAGCTGCCCGACGAGCGGTCCGAGCTCCCCGCCGTCCTCGGCGGGGCCGCCGCTGAGAATGTTCTCCGTGCAGGTGACCAGAGCGGTGTCACCGGCCACATTCACCTTGACGTCGGTGAGGAAGAACTGGATGTACTCCGTGTTCGCCATGATCAGCGCGTACGAGCGGAGCACCTCCCCACGGCCGGAGAGCACCGGCCAGCCCGGGTGGATGCAGGAGATGTCGTCGTCGAGCCAGAGTGTGGAGAGCTTCTCGAAGTCGCCGCGCTCCATGGTCTCGTAGAAGGCGGTGTTGGCCTCCTCGACCCGTTCGAGATCGGTACGGCTCACCGGGCGCCCTCGACGGCCCGCGCGACGCGGACCGCATCCGCGGTGGCCCGTACCTCGTGGACCCGTACCGCCCACGCACCTTCGTGCGCCGCGATGGCGGACACCGCGGCGGTCGCGGCGTCGCGCTCGCGGGCTGGCGGGGCGGCGCCCTCCTTGGCCAGGACATGCCCCAGGAATCGCTTGCGGGAGGCGGCCACCAGCACTGGGCGGCCCAGGGCGCGCAGCTCCGCGAGGTGGGCGACCAGGGCGAGGTCGTGCTCGGCCTGCTTGGCGAAGCCGAGTCCGGGATCGATGACGATCCGCTCGGGCGCGATGCCGCCGTCGATGACCGCCTCCATGCGCCGGCGCAGCTCCGTGACGACCTCGGCGACCACGTCGCCGTACACCGCACGGCTGTTCATGTCCTCGCTGAACCCGCGCCAGTGCATCACCACGAACGGTGTGTCCAGGGCGGCCACCGCCGGAACCATCCGGGGGTCGGCGAGCCCGCCGCTGACGTCGTTGACCAGCGCCGCACCGGCCGCGACTGCCTGCTCGGCGACGCCGGCGCGCATCGTGTCGACCGACACGGTCACGCCCTCGGACGCGAGGCCCCGGACGACCGGGACGACCCTGCGCAGCTCCTCGTCCTCGTCGACGCGGGTGGCGCCGGGCCGGGTCGACTCGCCGCCGACGTCGACGAGGTCGGCGCCCTGGGCGACCAGGTCGAGACCGCGCTTGACCGCGGCCGTGGTGTCGAACCAGCGGCCCCCGTCGGAGAAGGAGTCGGGCGTCACATTGACGACTCCCATGACTGCACAGCGATCCCACTCGGGCATGCCGTCTGCCGTGCCACGTCCGCGCAACGTACTCATGTGCCCAGCCTAGGGGGTGCCTTTCGGATCCGGCCGGGTCACGCCGCGCGGACCTCGGGCTGCTCGTGATGGCGGGCGGGATGCGCGCAGGGACGGGGCAGCCGGTCAGGGCGGTGGCGGGTGAAGGGGCGTGGGAGCGAGACGTTCACGAAGCCCTCCGCCTGCATGGCGGCGAAGCCGATCCGCGGCAGGTCCCTGGTGTTGCGGAAGACCACGAAACGCGGTTCCCAGCGCGGCCGGAACTTGGCGTTGAACTTGTACAGCGACTCGATCTGGAACCAGCGCGAGAGGAAGACGAGCAGCCCGCGCCACAGCCGCAGCACCGGGCCCGCGCCGATCTTCTCGCCGCGCGCCAGCGCCGAGCGGAACATCGCGAAGTTGAGGGAGACCCGCTCGACCTTCAGCGCGGGCGCGGCCTGAAGGGAGGCGACGATGAGGAGTTCGTTCATGCCGGGGTCGGCCGAGCGGTCGCGGCGCATCAGCTCCAGGGACATGCCGTCCACGCCCCACGGAACGAAATGGATGATCGCCTTCAGGTCGCCGTAGGGAGAGTCGGCATCGTTCGGATCGGCCTTGTGAGCCGTGGCGATCACCGCCTCGCCGTCGGCCGGATCGCCTATGCGGCCCAGCGCCATGGAGAACCCGCGCTCGGTGTCGGTGCCGCGCCAGTCGGCCGCTGCCCGCCGGATGCGCTCCAGTTCGTCGTCGGTGAGGTCACGGGCGCGCCGTACGCGGGTTTCGTAACCACCCCGCTCGATCCGCTTCACCATCTGGCGTACGTTTCGCATCGCACGCCCGGCCAGGGAGAAATCCGCGACGTCCACCACCGCCTCGTCGCCGAGTTCCAGGGCGTCCAGGCCCGTCTCGCGGGTCCAGACCTCGGCGCCTGTCTCCGAGCAGCCCATCACCGCCGGGGTCCAGGAGTGTGCCTTGGCCTCGTCCATGAACCGCTCGATGGCGCCGGGCCAGGCCTCGACGTCGCCGATCGGGTCACCGCTGGCGAGCATCACCGAGGAGACGACGCGGTAGCAGACGGCGGCCTTGCCGCTGGGGGAGAAGACGACGCCCTTGTCGCGGCGGAGAGCGAAGTGGCCGAGCGAGTCGCGGCCGCCGTGCACGGCCAGCAGGTCGCGCAGCCTGCGCTCGTCGTCCTCGGTGAGGCGAGCTGCGGGGTGTTCGGGCCGGAAGGCGAGATAGACGGTGGTGACCGCGGTCAGCAGACCGAGGGCGCCGAGCGAGTAGCCGACGGTCCAGGAAACGCGGCCCGCGTAGTCGACGGGGCCCTCGAAGCCGAAGAGGCCGTAGATGACGTGCTCGAGGCGGTCGGTCAGGCTGGGGCTGCCGACGACCTTGCCGGGGTGGGCGCTGACGACGACCAGCCCCAGACCGAGGGAACCGGCGCTCATCAGAACGAAGTTGGCGAGAGCGCGCCAGCGGCTGCGCGGGTCGGGCAGCGCGGCGAACTGGCCCCGGTGACGCAGCAGCAGGGCCAGCAGCGCGAGTGAGAGCAGCACACCGACGACGGAGTGCCGGTAGACGAACTGGGCAGCGGCTCCGGCCGGCAGCAGGATGACGGCGGCCCGCCAGGCGCGGCGCTTGTGGCGCTTGAGCCCGTGGGCGAGGAGCAGCAGCAGGACGCCGGCGCTGAGCGAGAGGGCCGCGGCGAACGGGCCGGTGGCACCGGGCAGCACCTCGGCGAACGCGTGCATGCGGCTGTGCCGGAACCGCGGGAAGACCCCGGCCGCCACGTCGACCAGGCCGACGAAGGCGCAGGCTGTGCCCACCAGCGACGGCACCGCGTCGGGCCTGGGGCCGCGCAGCGCGCGACGTACCCGCGGAACCAATACTGATTTGTCCCCATCTACCGTTGCAGACATCGCTTCCCGTGACTCCGCGAGAGATCCTGCGCCCAAGGCCTCAGATCGGTCGGCCCGGACGACGTGCGCTCTCTAGGACGGGAGTTCCACGGGGCGGGTTCATTCGTCCCCGGAATTTGTCGACGCAGAAGGCACACGCCACTCATGGGTCTGACCAGCAACAAAGTACTGGCTTTGGCAGTCCTGGCAGCGCTGCTGCTGTTCGTCGCCACGATCTGGTGGTGGCCGAGGCTCGCGCGCGGCGGTGTTCGAGCGGTCGCCGGCCGCGTCGGACTGCTGCTCGCCACGCAGCTGACCCTGTTCGCAGTGATCGCCCTGACGGCCAACCGGGCCTTCCTCTTCTACGGTTCCTGGGCCGATCTCTTCGGCCAGAAACAGGAGCTCGGTGTGGTCGTGGACCATTCCGCCGACCGTTCGCACGTCAGGCTCGTCGCCAAGCAGCAGCCTGGGGTGCCCGGCGGTTCGCGGCCCGCGAAGGCGGGTCAGATCCACAAGGTCGTCATAGCGGGGAAGGATTCGCAGATAGACAGCCCCGCCTACGTGTATCTGCCGCCGGAGTACTTCCAGGCGGAGTACCGCAAAAGCACTTTTCCGGCGGTCGTGGTCCTGACCGGCTATCCGGGAACCGCGGAGAACCTCCTCAAGGGGCTCAGATACCCGAAGACCGCGTTCGAGCTTGCCGCGGCCGGCCGGATGAGGCCGACGATTCTGGTGATGCTGCGTCCGACCGTGGCGCCGCCCCGGGACACCGAGTGCGTCGACGTCCCCGGCGGGCCGCAGACCGAGACGTTCTTCGCGAAGGATGTGCCGCAGGCCGTCGCCGGGACCTATCGGGTCGGCACCGCGGCACGGAACTGGGGTTTCATCGGCAACTCCACCGGCGGTTACTGCGCCCTGAAGATCGCGCTGCACCATCCGGAGCGGTTCGCGGCGGGCGCCGGGCTCTCCGCCCACTACAAGGCGGCCGAGGACCCGACGACCGGTGATCTCTTCCAGGGCGACGACCAGGAGCGCAAGCGGGCGGACCTGCTGTGGAGCCTGGACCATGTGCCGCAGGGAAAGACGTCCTTCCTGGTCACCAGCTCACGGCAGGGCGAGCACAACCTCGGGGAGACCCTGGAGTTCATCAAGCGGGTGAAGGCGCCCGCGCGCGTCTCGTCGATCATGCTGGACAGCGGCGGGCACAACTACAACACCTGGCGCCGGGAGATCCCGCCGGCCCTGGAGTGGCTCAGTGGGAGGATCCGCCCCTAGGAACCTGCTTTGCGGATCGGGCCCTGGCCGATCGTCTCCAGCTCCACCTCGGTGCGGGGGACGTCGTGGGCGTCCGCGTCGATGGAGCGGCGCAGCGCCTCGTGCAGCCGGGCGGGCGTCAGGACACCGAGGAAGCGTCCCGTCTGCTCGCGGTCGATGACCGCGACCCAGCCCGCGTCGTGCTGCAGCATCGTCGAGAAGGCCTGCTTGAGCGAGGCGCCGACGGGCAGCCAGGCCTCCATGCGCCGCGCGTGTTCGCGTACCGAACCCTTGCCGGACGCGGCCTGATCGGCGGACATCCAGCCGTGCAGGGAGTCCTCGGCGTCCAGTACGACCGCCCATCGCGCACCGCCGAGGTCGCGAGGCAGCGGGTCGTCGAGATGGACGACCGGCGGCTGCTCCAGATCGCCCTCCTCGATGGGGGTGACCGACAGGCGCTTGAGGCCGCGGTCCGCGCCGACGAAGTCGGCCACGTACTCGGTGGCCGGGGCGCCCAGTACGGCGGCCGGCGCGTCGAACTGCTCGATCCGCCCCTGGCCGTAGACAGCGATACGGTCGCCCAGCCGCACGGCCTCCTCGATGTCATGGGTGACGAAGAGGACCGTCTTGCGCACCTGTGCCTGGAGCCTCAGGAACTCGTTCTGCAGGTGCTCGCGCACCACCGGGTCGACCGCGCCGAACGGCTCGTCCATCAGCAGCACGGGCGGATCCGCCGCCAGCGCCCGGGCGACGCCCACGCGCTGGCGCTGGCCGCCGGAGAGCTGCTCGGGGTAGCGGTCGCCGTAGACGGAAGGGTCGAGGCCCACCAGGTCCAGGAGTTCGGCGGCACGCTCGCGGCGCCGCGAGCGCTTCACGCCGAGGAGATGGGGGACGGTCGCCGTGTTCTCCAGGACCGTCTTGTGCGGGAAGAGGCCGACCTGCTGGATCACGTAGCCGATACGGCGGCGCAGCTGGACCGGGTCGAGTGTGGAGATGTCCGCACCGTCCACGAATATCCGCCCGCTGCTCGGTTCGATGAGACGGTTGACCATCTTCATCGTGGTCGTCTTGCCGCAGCCGGACGGTCCGACGAGCGTGACCAGTTCACCCGCGGCGACCTCGAAGGAGAGGTCGTCGACGGCCGTGGTGCCGTCCGGGTAGCGCTTGGTGACATGCTCGAAACGGATCATGGCTCCCATTGTGACGGTTGGTGGCGGGCCATGTGTGAAGGGCGTGTTGCCGGACTGCGAAGCTCCTCGGCGGTTGTCAGCGGCGGGGGTTAGGGTCGGTTTCGGTCGAACAGATCGCACGCGACACATGCATCGAGCACACCGAGCACACTGAGCTCGTCGTTCCGGATCGGGGGGTGGGGACAGTGGCCGGACAGAACTGCCTCGTGGCGAACGACTGGGTCTGCGGTGAGTACCTCCGCTCCCGCAGTGGGGAACTGATCGACGCGACGGTCCAGCATGTCTGGATCACGGCGGCCTCGGTTCTGATCGGGCTCGCCGTGGCCTTCCCGCTCGCGTTGCTGGCGCGCAGCCGTCCGCGGTTCGCCGGCCCCGTTCTGGGGCTGACGACCGTGCTCTACACGATTCCGTCGCTGGCGATGTTCTCGCTGCTGCTGCCCGTCTTCGGCCTGTCCGCCGCGCTGGTGATCACGGGGCTGGTGCTGTATTCGCTGACGATCCTCGTGCGGAACATACTGGCGGGCCTTGAGGGGGTCCCGGACGAGGCCCGTGAAGCGGCCCGCGGCATGGGGTACGGGCCGGGCAGGCTGCTGTGGGAGGTCGAGCTTCCGCTGGCCCTGCCGGCGCTGATGGCCGGCCTGCGGATCGCCACGGTCTCGACGGTCGCGCTCACCACGGTCGGTTCGATCGTCGGCCGCGGAGGCCTCGGCAATCTCATCGAGGACGCGCTGCCGAGTTTCTTCAAGGCGCAGGTGCTGACCGCTTCGGTGCTCTGCGTGCTGCTGGCGGTCGCGGCCGATCTGCTGCTGCTCGGTGTGCAGCGCCTGCTCACGCCCTGGACCCGGATACGGGGGGCCCGCTGATGGGTGTACTGGCGCAGGCCTGGACCTGGCTGACCACGGCCGCCAACTGGTCGGGGGAGAGCGGCGTCTGGCACCGCCTCGGCGAGCACCTGTACGTCAGCGGGGTCGCGCTCGCCCTGGCCTCGGCGATCGCCCTGCCCCTCGCGCTGTATCTGGGGCACATCGGCCGCGGCGGCGCCCTCGCCGTCAACATCTCGAACGTGGGACGGGCGATCCCCGTCTTCGCGGTGCTCGCCCTGTTCATGGTGTCGCCCCTGCGCAGCGCCGGGTACGTACCGACGATCATCGCGCTGGTGCTGTTCGCCGTGCCACCGCTGCTGACCAACGCGTATGTGGGGATGCGGGAGGTGGACCGCTCGGTGGTGGAGGCCGCGCGCGGGATGGGAATGTCGGGCGGGCAGCTCTTCGCCCGGGTCGAACTCCCCCTCGCCTACCCGATGGTGATGACCGGACTGCGGTCGGCCGCGGTGCAGGTCGTGGCGACCGCGACGATCGCGGCGATGGTCGGACAGGGTGGCCTCGGCCGGATCATCACCGCCGGCTTCAACACGTACAACACTCCGCAAGTGGTCGCGGGCGCCCTGCTCGTGGCCGTGCTCGCCCTCCTGGTGGAGGCCGTGCTGGTGGGGGCGGACCGCTTGTGCAGTCCCCTCCGGAAAACCGTGTGACGACTCACTCCCTTGGATGGTGAACCTGATGAGCAAGACCTCGCGCATCGCGGGTGCGGTTCTGGGCGTACTGGCCCTCACGGGCTCGCTCGCCGCATGCGGTGGCGACAGCCTGGAGAAGGAGAAGAGCGGCGGCTCGGCCTCCGCCGGCGGGTCCGGGAAGAAGGGCACGCTCGTGGTGGGCGCCGCCGCCTTCACCGAGTCCAAGGTGCTGGCCGAGCTGTATGCGCAGCTGCTGGCCGACGCCGGCTACAAGACGTCGATCACCACGGTGAAGAACCGCGAGCTGTACGAGCCCTCCCTGGAGAAGGGCGAGATAGACGTCGTACCGGAATATGCCGCCACCGTCGCCGAATTCCTCAACGCGAAGGTGAACGGGCCGAAGGCGCCGGAGGAGAAGCCGGTCGCCTCCAGCGATGTCACCGCCACCGTCACGGGCCTGACCCAGCTTGCCGAGCCGCTCGGTCTCAAGGTGCTGCCCGCCGGTGAAGCGGTCGACCAGAACGCCTTCGCGGTCTCCAAGGAATTCGCCGAGAAGAACAAGCTCAAGACCCTCTCCGATCTCGGTGCCTCGAAGCTGAAGGTGAAGATCGCGGCAGGCGACGAGTGCGAGGTGCGCCCCTTCTGCGCGCCCGGTCTGAAGAAGACGTACGGCATCGACGTGTCGGGCATCGACCCCAAGGGTGTCGGAACGCCGCAGGCCAAGCAGGCGGTCAAGGACGGCGTGGACCAGCTGGTGCTGACCACCACCACCGACGCGACGCTGGAGAGTTTCGGTCTGGTGCTGCTGGAGGACGACAAAAAGCTCCAGAATGCGGACAACGTCCTTCCGCTTGTCAATGCCAGGGACGCCGGGGACAAGGAGATTGCCGACGTACTCGGCAAGCTCACCCAGGTGCTGACCACCGAGGACCTTGCCGAACTGAACCGCAAGGTGGACGCGGAGCGCGCCAAGCCCGAGGACGCGGCGAAGGCATATCTGGAGTCGAAGGGGCTGCTCAAGAAGTAGGGCAGGGGCGGCCCGGCGTTCTCGACCAGAGATTTGCCGGGCCGACACCCCATTCGGCTTCTACGCACTGTAAATTTCTGGCCATGCCACGTGGACGCCACCGCCATTCCCCGCCCCTGCACAAGCTGCTGCCGCCCACCGCAGTCGCCGGAGCGTCGGTTCTGTGTGCCGCCGGCTCGTGGTTCATCGGCAACGCCGTCGTCCTACGGACGCTGGTCGTCGCCGCCGCCGCGGCGGCCGTGACCGGCGCCGTTCTCATGCGCAGTTGGGACCGCAGCGCGGGTCGCCGCGTCGCCGAGCTCGAGCGCGGCCGCATCGCCGACGCCTGGCAGACCGAGGAGCGCATCGCCGAGCTCGAGGCGGACATCGAGGAGTCCCGCGAGCTGCGCACCAAACTCGACGCGAAACTGCGCGCCAAGCGGGTCGAGCTCGCCGGGCTGCGTGGCGAACATGCCGCGCTGCTGCGCCGGTACGCGAACGCCGAGACCGAGCGGGCCAGCGCCCTCGAGGGCCGCAGGCAGCTCGCACTGGAGGCGGCCGCCCCGGCCAAGGAGCTGCCGCCCGCCGGCACCACACCGACGCCCTCCACCTACCTGCGCGCGGCCAAGGCGCTCGACGACCTGTCGCGCAACGCCGCGGCCCAGGAGGCCAGACGGACCGTCGAGGAGGCCAGGCGGCGCGATCTTGAGGAACGGGCCCGGGAGGCGGACGAGCCGCAGGGGAAGCACGCGGCGGGCGCCGGGGGCGGGCTGCCTGCCCGCACGTCGTCCGCCCTCCCCGCCAGGCGTACCGTCCCGGCCGCCGCCGCGATCGTGCCCTACGGTCCGCAGCGCTCGCGCGTCAAGCGCCCCGAGGGCGGCTTCGACTTCTTCGGTACGGGCGCCGAGGCCCATGCCCAGAAGGCCATCGAGGCCGTGCAGAACGAGGATCTTGCCGACGTCGTCGGCGAGGAGGCGCTCGCGGCGGCGAATCCGCTGCCGAGCAGCCCCCGGGCGGTCGGCAAGGTCATCGACCTGACCGCGCACGACGAGACCGAGCAGATGGACGTGGCCGACCTGCGCAACGCGGTCAGCTCCTGAAGAGACAGCCGTACGAGCAGCCGTAAGAGCAAAGATCTACGGGCAAAGGTCCCGGGCAACCGGCCGGGACCTTTGCTCGTACCTGTGTCGCCAGGCGCCGATCACTTGTCGATGTCGCCGACGACGAAGAACAGCGAGCCCAGGATCGCCACCATGTCGGCGACCAGCGTCCCGGGCAGCAGCTCGGTGAGCGCCTGGATGTTGTTGTACGAGGCCGAGCGCAGCTTCAGGCGGTACGGGGTCTTCTCCCCCTTGGAGACCAGGTAGTAGCCGTTGATGCCGAGCGGGTTCTCGGTCCAGGCGTAGGTGTGGCCCTCGGGAGCCTTCAGGACCTTCGGCAGCCGCTGGTTGATCGGTCCCGGCGGCAGCTCCGCCAGTCGCTCGACGCAGGCGTCCGCGAGGTCCAGCGCGTTGTGCGTCTGCTCCAGCAGGACCTCGAAGCGGGCCAGGCAGTCGCCGGCCGTGCGCGTGACGACCTTGAGAGTGTCCTGCAGCTCCCCGTAGGCCAGATACGGCTCGTCGCGCCGCAGATCGAAGTCGACACCGGAGGCGCGGGCGATCGGGCCGCTGACGCCGTACGCGTGCACCGCCTCGGCCGACAGCACACCCACACCACGGGTCCGGCCGCGGAAGATCTCGTTCCCCAGGACCAGGCGGTCGTACACGTCCATCCGCGAGCGGACATCGGCCACGGCGTGCCGGGCGCGGCCCAGCCAGCCGGCCGGCAGGTCCTCCTTGAGCCCGCCGACCCGGTTGAACATGTAGTGCATCCGGCCGCCGGAGATCTCCTCCATGACGTGCTGGAGCTCTTCGCGCTCACGGAAGGCATGGAACACCGGGGTGATTCCGCCCAGTTCAAGGGGGTACGACCCCAGGAACATCAGGTGGTTGAGGACCCGGTTCAGTTCGGCCAGCAGCGTACGGGTCCACACCGCGCGCTCCGGGACCTCCATGCCGAGCATCCGCTCGACGGCCATGACGACACCGAGCTCGTTCGAGAACGCGGACAGCCAGTCGTGCCGGTTGGCCAGCATCACGATCTGCCGGTAGTCGCGTGCCTCGAAGAGCTTCTCCGCGCCGCGGTGCATGTATCCGATGACCGGCTCGGCATGCTGGATACGCTCGCCGTCCAGGACGAGACGCAGCCGCAGCACACCGTGGGTGGAGGGGTGCTGGGGGCCGATGTTGAGCACCATGTCGGTGGTCTCCGCCGCGCCGCCGATGCCGACCGTCGTCTCCGTCATGCGCACCAGTCTGTCAGAGCCGCCCTTCCACCCCTCTTTCAGGCGGACGCCCTGGACCACTGGCGGACGAACTCCGGCAGGCGGACGTGGAAGGCCTCCTCGAAGTCGCCGGTGCGGTCCCGGCGCCCGGCCTCAGACCTGCTGCATCAGCCAGGTGAAGTCGCCGAGGCCGCCCCTCGCCGTCAGTTCCGCCGCCTCGCCCGCCGCGGCGAGGGCCCGCAGGTACGCGGCCGGGTCGGACGACGCCAGCGCGAGCGCCGGCAGCCCGGCTGTCACGCCCAGACCGCGCAGCGCCGTGCGCTGGTCCACCAGTTCCGCGCCCGGCAGTGCGCACGCGTCCAGCGCCACATGAGCGGTGATGTCGCAGCTGCCGTCAGGGACGGGAAGCACTTCCCGGCCGCCCCGGAAGCCGGTCAGCGTGCCGAACGGTGGCCGGCCGTCCTTGGTGTGCGCGTAGTCGACGGCGACCGCGAGCCCCGAGTCCAGCGTGGACACGGCCGCCGCCCACGCCGCATCGCGCGTCCGGCCGATCTCCGCTCGGGTGCCCGGTTCGGTCAGCGGCCACCAGCGCTCCAGCCACTCGGCGTCCGTGCCCGTGACCGGCTCGCCGAGCCGCTCCTCACCCGCGCGGTCCACCAGGACCCGGCGCACCACCCCGTCCGTGTCGGCCTCGGCGACGTCCACCGGCACGTTGTCCAGCCACTCGTTCGCGAACAGCAGCCCGTGCACCCCCGCCGGCGGTGCGTCCGTCCACTCGATGCGCGGGTCGAGCCCCGCGGGGCGGGCCGCCCGTTCGACCGCGTACGCACGCACCGCGAAGCCCGGCGGCAGAGCGGCCAGCACCCCCGTCACCAGTTCGCCGCGGCCCGCTCCGACGTCCACGAAGGCGGGCTCGTCGAGCGAGAGCGACTCGGCCGTGGTGACCAGCAGCCGGGCGACCGCCGCGGCGAACAGAGGCGAGGCGTGCACGGACGTGCGGAAGTGGCCGGCCGGTCCCTCGGGCCGCAGATAGAAGCCCCCTGGCCCGTACAGCGCGGCCTGGGCCGCCTCCCGCCACCCGACCAGCTGATCCGTGTCATCCATCACGTTCCCAAGTCTCCACCTTGCGGAGTACGCCCCCATGACCCGGATCGCCCCTCCGGTTGACCCGAGCACCTATCTCCTTTCCCTACTCTGGGTTACGTGCAGCGCCTCTACGACTTCATCCGCAGACACCCGACGGGCGTCGACACCTTCTGGGCTGTCATGCTCTTCGGGTTCGGCATGCTGTGGGTACTGGAGGACCTGGAACGGGCCTGGAACCAGACAGTCGCGTCCGTCATCGTCCTGCTGCTGGGTCTGGTCGTGGCCCTGCGCCGCCTGATGCCGGAGAAGATGCTGGTTCTCGCGGCCGTCCTGGGGATCGCCCAGCTCGTGCTGGACGTCGGGGTCAATCCCGGCGACTTCGCGATGCTGGTGATCATCTATACGGTCGCGGCCCACGACGGACCGCGCTGGGCCTCGCGGCTGGCGCTGATCGGCGGGCTGTCCGCCGCATCCCTGGCCCAGATCCGCTGGCCCACCCACGGTGCCGAAACCGCCGAACGGGTTTTCCTCACCGTGATCATGAGCCTGCCGTTCGCGCTCGCCTGGGTGCTCGGCGACTCGATACGCACCCGGCGTGCGTACTTCGCCCAGCTCGAGGAGCGGGCCGGCCGGATGGAGGAGGAGCGCGCGGCGCAGGCGAAGGTCGCCGTGGCTGCCGAGCGTGCCCGTATCGCCCGCGAGCTCCACGACGTCGTCGCCCACAACGTGTCGGTGATGGTCGTCCAGGCCGACGGTGCCGCCTATGTCCTGGACGCCGCCCCCGACCAGGCCAAGCAGGCGCTGGAGACCATCTCGAGCACCGGCCGCCAGGCGCTCGCGGAGATGCGCAGGCTGCTCGGTGTGCTGCGCACCGGCGATGCCCCGGAGAGCGGCGAGTACGTACCCCAGCCCGATGTGCAGCAGATCGAGGATCTCGTCGAGCAGGTGCGCAGTGCGGGCCTGACCGTCGACTTCAAGATCGAGGGGACGCCGCGGCCGCTGCCCAGCGGCGTCGAACTCACCGCGTACCGCATCGTGCAGGAGGCGCTGACCAACACCCGCAAGCACGGCGGTCCGGAGGCCGGCGCGAGTGTGCGCCTGGTCTACTTCGACGACGGGCTCGGGCTGCTGGTCGAGGACGACGGCCGCGGATCGTCCCACGAGCTGTACGAGGACGGGGGCGCGGACGGCCGCGGCCACGGCCTGATCGGTATGCGGGAGCGCGTCGGCATGGTCGGCGGCACGCTGGACGCGGGGCCCCGGCCCGGTGGAGGCTTCCGGATCAGCGCCCTGCTCCCGCTCAAGCCGACCCACTAGAGATCGAGGACCCCACTGACATGTCCATCCGCGTGATGCTCGTCGACGACCAGGTGCTGCTGCGCACCGGATTCCGCATGGTGCTCGCCGCCCAGCCGGACATGGAGGTCGTCGCCGAGGCGGGCGACGGCGCGGAGGCGATCGAGAACCTGCGCTCCACGGCCGTGGACGTCGTGCTGATGGACGTCCGCATGCCGCGGCTGGACGGCGTGGAGGCGACCCGTCGCATCTGTGCGCAGCCGGACGCGCCGAAGGTACTCATCCTCACCACCTTCGACCTGGACGAGTACGCCTTCTCCGGACTGAAGGCCGGTGCCAGCGGGTTCCTGCTCAAGGACGTCCCGCCGGGCGAACTGCTGGGCGCCATCCGTTCGGTGCACAGCGGCGACGCGGTCGTCGCGCCGTCCACCACCCGTCGGCTGCTGGACCGCTTCTCACCGATGCTCCCCGCCTCCTCGAACGAACCGCAGCACAAGGAGCTGGAGAAGCTCACCGACCGCGAGCGCGAGGTGATGATGCTGGTCGCGCAGGGCCTGTCGAACGGCGAGATCGCGGCGCGACTGGTGCTCTCGGAGGCCACGGTCAAGACCCATGTGGGCCGCATCCTCACCAAGCTGAGCCTGCGGGACCGGGTCCAGGTGGTGGTGCTGGCGTACGAGACCGGGCTGGTACGGGCCGGCGGTGGGGCGGGCTGACCCGCGGCGCTAGCGGAGCACCGTTTCGAGGAAGTCGCTGCCGAGCCGGGCCACAGCGGCCACATCCAGCTGGTGCAGGACATATCGCCCGCGTCGCCGGGTGGAGATCAGTCCTGCCTTCTTCAGCACCCCCAGATGGCGCGAGACCTCGGGCGCCGTGATCCCGTACGCGTCCGCCAGCTCGCCCGTCGTGTGCGGGGCGCGGGCGAGGTTGCGGCACAGCCGCATGCGCATCGGGTGCGCGAGCGCCTCCATCCGCAGTTTCAGCAGCTCGACGGGGGCCGGGCCCGGCAACTCCGGCGAGCCGACCGGGTAGTGGATCACCGGCCGCCAGCCCGGCGCGTACACCACCATGAGATGCGGCCAGCCGAGGCTGGAGGGTATGAGCGTGAGCCCGGCGCCGACCGCCGGGTCGACGGCGGTCGTCCGGCCCTCCACCAGCTTGTCGACGCTGATCCTGGTCCGTGCCTCGTCCACCGTCAGCGCGGGGGAGACCGCGTGCAGCGCCTCGGCGAGGCCCTTGCGGCGCAACAGGTCCGTCTTGTGACGGGCGTCGGCGGCGAGCTGGGGGGCCACGCGGCGCCAGGTGTCGGCGAAGAACGCCTCGTCGCAGTCCTCGAACAGCCGCCGCAGCCAGGCGCGTACGGAGGCCGGGTCGTCCAGCAGCTGCCGGGTGAAGTCCAGTTGGCGCGGGCCACGGGTGGCCGCGAGCTCGAGGACGCGCTCTCGGCGGGATGGGTCGCCGAGGGCGGAGGGGCCGCCGGGCCCGTACGTCATCGCGCAGGTGAACTCCAGGGCGGCCGAGACGAACCGCTCGTCGTCCAGCCGGTCGAGCTGATCCAGCTCCTCGGCGAGCGTCGCGCCCGTGCGGCCGCCCCCGGCGGGCAGCCCCGCGAACGGCATGAACACGTCCGAGAAGGTGGACCGCCACAGGAAGTCGGCCTCGTGCAGCCGGTCGGCAAGATCCGGCTTGAGCGCGGCGGACGTCACGGTGGCCCAGCCGTGCAGCCCCGGATGATGCCCGGGCTCGGCGAGCGCGTGGAGCGCCACACCCAACTCGGCGAGGGGCGAGATGTCGAAGACGATGCGCTCGGGGGGCAGCCCCGCGATGTCGATGCTTGCGCTCACGCCTCCATGATGCGGCCACGTCCGCGATGGCCCGCGCCCGTTTGACGGCCCTCGTCAATCGACACGACGGGGCGCGCGGCCCCGGTGCAGCGTGACGTCATGAACGCCATGCACCAGCACCTGCTCGACAGCTACCGCGCCTCCCGGACGGGGGAGCCGGCCCCACCGCTTCCGGGCCGTCACGACCGGGAGGCGGTACGGGAGCTGTCGGCCGCCCTGAAGCGCCTTCTGCGCCCCGGCCGTACGGCGGACCGGCGATGAGCCCCGTGGGGGCACGCCCCCGCGGACCCGGCCCCGACCGGCCCAGCCGTCAGCCCAGCCGTGCCACGAACCCCGCCACCGCCTCGCGTACCTCCTCCGCCGACCACTGAAGGCCGTGCCCGTCCACCGTCATCTCCGTGACCGAGACGCCCGGCGGGCAGCCCTGCGAGAACCAGCGGCGGAACAGCGTCACGCCCGTCTCCTCCGCCTGCCTCAGCCCGGCCTCGTTCAGCACATCCGTGCCGTACGGCAGCCACACCTGGAACTGGTGGGTCTGCGGCACCGACGGGTTGACGCGGAACCAGGCGGTGCCCGCCGCGCGCAAGGCCTCGTCGAGGGCACCCGCGACCATCTTCGCGTGGGCCACGTACAACGGCAGCCGAGGCAGCTCGCGTTCCAGACCGGCCAGCGCCGACAGCGCCGCCGGGTACTGCTGGAAGAGCTGCCCGCCGTACCGGTGACGCCACGCGCGCGCCTCCTCCGCCAGCGATGCGGGCCCCGCCAGTACCGCGCCCGACAGCCCGCCGAGGGACTTGTAGAAGGACACGTACACGCTGTCCGCGAGCGCGGCGATCTCGTCCAGGGGGCGGTCGAAGTGGGGGGCGCACTCCCACAGGCGGGCGCCGTCGAAGTGGACCACCGCGTCCCGTTCGCGCGCCGCCTCCACCACCGCCACCAGCTCGTCCCACGACGGCAGAACGAAACCGGCGTCCCGCAGCGGCAGTTCGAGCATCAGCGCGCCGAACGGCTCGTCGCACTCGAGCACCTCGTCGGCCGTCGGCAGGCGCGGCTCGCTCGTCGGGTGGATGGTGCGCAGCCCGCTCAGTACCGAGAACGCCGCCCGCTCGTGCACCTCGGGATGGGCCTGCGGGTGCACGGCGACCGTGGGGCTGCCGGTACGGGCCGCCCAGCAGCGCAGCGCCACCTGCTGTGCCATCGTCCCGGTGGGGAAGAACACCGCCGCCGGGAACCCGAGCAGCGCTGCCGTCCGCCGCTCCAGCTCGGCCACCACCCCGTCGCCGTAGGTGTCGACCGCCTCGTCGAGGTCGTATACGTCCGCGGCATCCGCGGCCAGTGCCGCGAGCCGTTCCCCGACGGAGCACTCGGCGGGGCTTCTCCACAGCACCCGTTCCGATGCCCGCCACGCGGCGAGCCTGCGCCGCCGTTCACTTTGTTCACTCTGCTCGGTCGTATCCGTCACGGTCCGATCATCACCCACAGCCTGTGGACAACTGCGGGGGGCCCGGAAACGCTGGCGTAGCATCGTGCACGAGAAATCGTCCGGTACCCCTGCGGACTGGAACGGAAGGCCCCGCCGCGTGAATGCCACAGCACCACAGGAACCGCTCGACCCGCGGGACCGCCCCGCCAGGCTGTCCGTCGGCGTGGTCGGAGCGGGCCGGGTCGGCCCGGCGCTGGCCGCCTCGCTGCAGCTCGCCGGGCACCGTCCGGTCGCCGTCTCGGGCGTCTCGAACGCGTCCGTGCGCAGGGCCGCCGCGCTGCTGCCCGACGTGCCGCTCGTGCCGCCCGCCGAAGTGCTCGCCCGCGCCGAGCTGGTGCTGCTGACCGTCCCCGACGACGCGCTGCCGGGTCTGGTGGAAGGGCTCGTCGAGACCGGTGCCGTGCGGCCCGGCCAGTTGCTGGTGCACACCTCCGGCCGGTTCGGTGCCAAGGTGCTCGACCCGGCGACACGGGCCGGCGCCCTGCCGCTCGCACTGCACCCCGCGATGACGTTCACCGGGACCGCCGTGGACGTGCAGCGGCTGGCGGGCTGCTCCTTCGGGGTGACCGCGCCCGAGGAGCTGCGGCTGGCCGCCGAGGCCCTGGTCATCGAGATGGGCGGCGAGCCCGAGTGGATCGAGGAGGAGAGCCGTCCGCTCTACCACGCGGCGCTCGCCCTCGGCGCGAACCACCTCGTCACCCTGGTGGCCCAGTCGATGGAGCTGCTGCGTACGGCCGGGGTCACCGCCCCGGACCGGATGCTCGGCCCCCTTCTCGGTGCGGCGCTCGACAACGCGCTGCGTTCCGGGGACGCCGCCCTGACCGGACCGGTGGCCCGCGGCGACGCAGGCACGGTCGCCGTCCACGTCGCCGAGCTCCGCAAGCACGCCCCCGCTGTCGTCGCCGGCTATCTGGCGATGGCCCGCTCGACCGCCGACCGGGCGCTCGCGCACGGCATGCTCAAACCGGAGCTTGCCGAGGATCTGCTGGGCGTCCTCGCGGAGGGGGACCTGCGATGAGTGACAGGACGAGCGGCACGCCGGGCCGCAGGGACTTCGAACTGGCGCCGACCCGCGACGACCTGGACCGCGTCCTCGACCACCACGCCGTCCCCGGCCGCACCGCCGTCGTCATGACCATGGGCGCCCTGCACGACGGCCACGCCACCTTGATCCGTACCGCCCGCGAACATGTGGGGGACGAGGGCTTCGTCGTCGTCACGGTGTTCGTCAACCCGCTCCAGTTCGGGGCAGGTGAAGACCTCGACCGCTACCCCCGCACTCTGGACGCCGACCTGAAGACGGCCGAACAGGCGGGCGCGGACGTGGTGTTCGCCCCCGCCGTGGACGAGGTGTACGAGGGCGGCGCGCCGCAGGTCCGGATCACCGCCGGCCCCATGGGCGAGCGGCTCGAAGGCGCCTGTCGCCCCGGCCACTTCGACGGCATGCTCACCGTCGTCGCCAAGCTGCTGCACCTGACCCGCCCCGACGTCGCGCTGTTCGGGCAGAAGGACGCCCAGCAGCTCGCGCTGATCCGCAGGATGGTCCGCGACCTGAACTTCCCGGTGGAGATCGTCGGAGTGCCGACCGTCCGCGAGAGTGACGGTCTCGCGCTCTCCAGCCGCAACCGCTATCTCTCGCCGGCCGAGCGGGACACCGCGCTGGCCCTCTCACGGGCCCTGTTCGCGGCCCGTGACCGGCTCGCCGCACAGGAGGCGCTGCACGCACGGGCCGAGTCCCTGCCGGCGTCCCAGTCCCGTGCCGCCGCGCTCTCCGCGCTCGGCGAGGCCCGCGCCGCGGCCGATGCGCACGCGGTCGCGCACGCTGTTCCGGCCGGCGGCGCCGACGCCGTACGGGCCGCCGCGCGCACCGTTCTCGACGAGGCCGCGAAGTCGCAGGCGCCGCTCGTGCTGGACTATCTGGCGCTCGTCGAACCGGCGACCTTCGCCGAGGTCCCCGACGGCCACACCGGGGAGGCGATCCTCGCCGTCGCCGCGAAAGTCGGCGCGACCCGCCTGATCGACAACATCCCCCTCACCTTCGGAGCCCACAAGTGACCGGAATACGGCTGAACGCCCCCGCCCCGGGGTGGGCCATCGAGGCCGACGTCGTCGTGGTCGGCTCGGGCGTCGCCGGCCTCACCGCCGCGCTGCGCTGCGCGGCCGCCGGGCTCAGCACGGTCGTGGTCACCAAGGCCCGTCTGGACGACGGCTCCACCCGCTGGGCGCAGGGCGGCATCGCCGCCGCGCTCGGCGAGGGCGACACCCCGGAGCAGCACCTGGACGACACCCTGGTCGCGGGCGCGGGACTGTGCGACGAGGAGGCCGTACGCACGCTGGTCACCGAGGGCCCCGACGCAGTACGCCGCCTGATCGCCACCGGGGCGCTGTTCGACACCGACCCGGACTCCGGCGAGATAGAGCTGACGCGCGAGGGCGGCCACCACCGCCGCCGTATCGCGCACGCGGGCGGTGACGCGACGGGCGCGGAGATCTCCCGCGCACTGGTCGAGGCCGTACGCGACGCGGGTCTGCGCACGATCGAGAACGCCTTGGTCCTGGACCTGCTCATGGACGCCGACGGCCGTACGGCCGGCATCACGCTCCATGTCATGGGCGAGGGCCAGCACGACGGCGTCGGCGCGGTCCACGCCCCGACGGTGGTGCTTGCCACGGGCGGCATGGGGCAGGTCTTCTCGGCGACGACCAACCCCGCGGTGTCCACCGGGGACGGTGTGGCGCTCGCGCTGCGCGCCGGGGCGGAGGTCTCCGACCTCGAGTTCGTGCAGTTCCACCCGACGGTGCTGTTCCTCGGCACCGACAGCGAGGGCCAGCAGCCGCTGGTCTCCGAGGCGGTACGCGGCGAGGGCGCCCACCTCGTGGACGCCTCCGGCACCCGCTTCATGCTCGGGCAGCACGAGCTGGCCGAGCTGGCCCCCCGCGACATCGTCGCCAAGGGCATCATGCGCCGCATGCAGGAGCAGGGCGCCGACCACATGTATCTCGACGCCCGCCACTTCGGCGCCGAGATGTGGGAGCAGCGTTTCCCGACGATCCTCGCGGCCTGCCGCGCCCATGGCATCGACCCGGTGACCGAGCCCGTCCCGGTCGCTCCCGCCGCGCACTACGCCTCCGGTGGCGTACGCACGGATCTGCACGGCCGCACGACCGTGCCCGGTCTGTACGCGTGCGGCGAGGTCGCCTGCACCGGCGTGCACGGGGCCAACCGACTGGCCTCCAACTCGCTGCTCGAAGGTCTCGTCTTCGCCGAGCGGATCGCCGAGGACATCGCCGGGGCACCGCGCGAGGCGGGCCGCCCCGTGCTGCCCGAGGCGCCGTCGCCGCTCCCGCTGATCGCGCCCGAGGCGCGGGGCGAGATCCAGCGGATCATGTCCCACGGAGCCGGTGTGCTGCGCTCCGCGGAGAGCCTCGCCGCCGCGTCCGCCGCGCTCGAAGCCGTGCATCTGAACGCCGTACGGGCCACCCGGGAAAGGTCGGGCAAGACCGCCGAGCCGGGCGTCGAGTCCTGGGAGACGGCGAACCTGCTGTGCGTCGCCCGGGTGCTGACCGCCGCCGCCCTGCGCCGCGAGGAGACCCGAGGCTGCCACTGGCGCGAGGACCGCCCGCAGCGCGACGACACGTCATGGCGGCACCATCTGGTCGTCACGCTGACGCCGGGGCGCCGACTGGTCGTCCGCCGGACCGAGGGCACCGCCTTCCCCCCGACATCGCGATCCACCGTCCCCGAGACCATCCCCCCGACCGTCCTCGACGCCCCCAGGGAGCCGTAACCGTGAGCACGCCCGATGAACGTCCGCGCCCCGTGGACGTACCGCTGATCCAGATCGGCGCCCCGGCCGGTGGCGGCTGCGGGGACGACTGCGGCTGCGCCGCCGGTGAGGAGGCGTACGAGTGCGGACTCGACCCCGCCCTCGCCGGGCTCCTCGCCGAGGCCGGTCTCGATCCCGTCCAGGTCGAGGACATCGCCCATCTCGCCATCGAGGAGGACCTCGACGGCGGTGTGGACGTCACCACGGTGGCCACCGTCCCGCAGGAAGCGGTCGCGACCGGCGACTTCACCGCCCGCGAGGCCGGTACGGTCGCGGGCCTGCACGTCGCCGAGGCGATCCTGTCGATCGTCTGCACCACCGAGTTCGAGGTGGAGCGGCACGTCGAGGACGGCGCGCGGGTCGAGGCGGGCCAGAAGCTGCTCTCCGTCACGGCGAACACCCGCGACCTCCTCACCGGCGAGCGCAGCGCGCTCAACATCCTTTGCCGGCTCTCCGGCATCGCCACCGCGACCCGCGCCTGGGCCGATGTGCTGGAGGGCACGGGCGCGAAGGTCCGGGACACCCGCAAGACCACTCCCGGCCTGCGCGCCCTGGAGAAGTACGCGGTGCGCTGCGGCGGCGGCGTCAATCACCGGATGTCGCTGTCCGACGCGGCGCTGGTGAAGGACAACCACGTGGTGGCCGCGGGCGGCGTCGCCGAGGCCTTCAAAGCCGTACGGGACCGCTTCCCCGACCTGCCGATCGAGGTCGAGGTGGACACCCTGGACCAGGTCCGCGAGGTCCTGGACGCCGGCGCCGACCTGATCCTGCTGGACAACTTCACGCCCGCCGAGACGGCGGAGGCCGTCACGCTCGTCGCGGGCCGCGCCCTCCTGGAGTCCTCCGGCCGGCTCAGTCTCGACACCGCCCGCGCGTACGCGGAGACCGGCGTCGACTACCTCGCGGTGGGTGCTCTCACGCACTCCTCCCCGATCCTGGACATCGGCCTCGACCTGCGAGAGGTCCAGGCCTGATGCTGCTCACCATCGACGTCGGCAACACCCACACAGTGCTGGGGCTCTTCGACGGCGAGGAGATCGTCGAGCACTGGCGCATCTCCACCGACGCCCGGCGCACCGCCGACGAGCTGGCGGTCCTGCTGCAGGGCCTGATGGGCATGCACCCGCTGCTCGGGGTCGAACTGGGCGACGGTATCGACGGCATCGCCATCTGCTCCACGGTCCCCTCCGTGCTGCACGAGCTGCGCGAGGTGACCCGCCGTTACTATGGCGACGTTCCCGCCGTCCTGGTCGAGCCCGGCATCAAGACCGGTGTGCCGATCCTCATGGACAACCCCAAGGAGGTCGGCGCGGACCGCATCATCAACGCGGTTGCCGCGGTCGATCTGTACGGGGGCCCGGCGATCGTCGTCGACTTCGGCACCGCGACGACGTTCGACGCGGTGAGCGCGCGCGGGGAGTACGCGGGCGGGGTGATCGCGCCCGGCATCGAGATCTCCGTCGAGGCGCTCGGTGTCAAGGGCGCCCAGCTGCGCAAGATCGAGCTGGCCCGGCCGCGCAGCGTGATCGGCAAGAACACGGTCGAGGCGATGCAGTCAGGCATCGTGTACGGGTTCGCGGGCCAGGTGGACGGAGTCGTCCAGCGGATGAAGCGCGAGCTGGCGGAGGACCCGGACGAGGTGACGGTGATCGCGACGGGAGGCTTGGCGCCGATGGTGCTGGGCGAGTCGTCGATGATCGACGAGCACGAGCCGTGGCTGACGCTGATCGGCCTGCGTCTGGTCTACGAACGCAACGTCTCCCGCCTCTGACCCTCCGCGGGACGCCTGCCTCTCGGGCGTTGCCCGGACGGTGTGCGCCCCGCGGGCGGGCCGCGTCTGTCGGGCTGATCGGGCCCGTACGCGTGGCCGCTCCGGGGCGGGCCTCGAGCGGGCGGCGGGCCTCGAGCGGGCGGTGCGGGGCCCGGGGGTACTCGCCGGGTCCGTGTATGTGGCGCCCCCGGGGGCGCGGCCTCCCGGGCCGGGCCCGACCGTGACCGTGGCGCGGCCTCTCCGGGGCACGTGTCCCGGGACTGATTTCCCGGGACTTGCCCCGCTCAGGACCTACGACGCCTCCCGGAGACGGTCCCTGCGCGTCCCTGCTCGAGTCCGGCCGTGCCCGTCACGCCCCCGCCCCGCGGGCGAAGCCCTTCGCCCGCCGCCGGCCCCTGCCCTCCGTCCCCGACCCGCCCCCGAGCAGGGGAACCCGGGGAAGTCATGCCCCGGCAAGGGCCACGCGCCCCGGCCCGGCGCGCCGGAGAAATGGGTGTTAAGCCGATTTTGTCCATGTAGCACGTATGGTCGGCGCATGCCCACGCCATTCGGACCCCGTGGCGGCATGGCGTTCGGCGCAGAGGAGCTGCGTGTGCTCCGACGCGCCCTCGCAGCCGCCCTCCATCCCGTTCCTCTGGCCGACGAGGAGGTCAGGCAGTGTCTACGCCTGGCCGACTCCGTCGACGAGGCTGCCCGTGAGGCCGGTCGCCTGCGTACGTTCCTCTTCGCGGACCTGGCCCGCTACCGCGCCGCGCTGCCCGGAGCCGCCGCCGGGTACCTGGAGCTGCTCCAGGACGCCCTCGCCACCGGCTACGACCCCCGTCCGGAGGATCTGGCGGCGCTGCGCACCCTGCGCGGCACCCCGGCCGGCGCAGCCGTGCTGCGCCGGTGCCAGAGCCTCGCGGAGGAGTCCGTGCGGGCGCGGCTCGCGAGCCGGACACCTGCGGCCCCGGTTGCCGCTCCGGCCCGCGTGCGCCTCCACGCGCTCCCCGGAGGTCGCGCCGCCGACGAGCAGAAGCCCAAGCCCGCACCGGCCCCCAAGCCCGCGCAGGATCCGCAGCCCAAACCACCGCCGGTGCCCAAGCCGTCGGAGGTCTTTCCGCCCCGCCGCAAGCCCGTGCCCCCGCCGGAGCAGCTCGCCGCGGGATAGCTACTCTGGGAGCCATGGACTACGTATCCGCGCTCGTGCCCCCGGTGGTGATGGCCGCCTTCTTCATCGGCCTCGTCGTGACGATCGTCAAGAGCCAGGGCGGCCCGAACAAGGCCAAGGAGGACGCCGTCGTGGACGCGGCCCTCGCGGGCGCGGAGGCCGCCCGGCAGTCCCGCCGGGACACCTGACGCAACCACCCGTCCGAGGACGTACGGCAGGCCCTTGCCGTACGTCCTTTTTGTTACGTCAATAGCCAGTCGTTACGAGATCTCCCACTATGGTGGCGATGTGCCCCGCCAATTGGGAGAGCTCGAAGACGCCGTCATGACACGCGTCTGGCAATGGAACCGGCCGGTCACGGTCCGGGAAGTCCTGGAAGACCTTCAGCAGGAACGGTCCATCGCCTACACCACCGTCATGACGGTAATGGACAATCTCCATCAGAAGGGCTGGGTGCGCAGGGAAGTCGAGGGCCGCGCCTATCGATATACCGCGGTCTCCACCCGCGCCGCCTACTCGGCAGCACTGATGAACGAAGCCTGGTCGCAGAGCGACAACCCCGCGGCCGCGCTTGTCGCCTTCTTCGGCATGATGTCCCCGGAACAGCGAGAGGCCCTGCAAGCCGCCGTCCGCATGGTCGAGGGCGACATCGGCGACGACCCGGATGCCGCCGAGTCCGGCGGCACCGGACAGGAGCGGGCCGACGAGGGCGGGGCGGACGCGGAGCGATAGCGTCCTTCCATGTCTTATGACGCGGCAAATGCCCTCACCGTCCGGCGGGCCAGGACCAGCGATGTGCCGGAGGTCCGCCGGCTCGTCGACCCGTACGTGAGTGAAGGCATCCTGCTCGACAAAGCGACGGTCACGCTTTACGAAGCCATCCAGGAGTTCTGGGTCGCCGAACGCGACGAGGACGCCCGCGTTGTCGGCTGCGGCGCTCTGCATGTCATGTGGGAAGACCTCGCCGAAGTGCGCACCCTTGCCGTGGATCCGGCCTTCAAGGGGACCGGCATCGGTCATCAGGTGCTGGACAAACTGCTGCGTACCGCCCGCTGGCTCGGAGTCCGCAGGGTTTTCTGCCTCACCTTCGAAGTCGACTTCTTCGGCAAGCACGGCTTCGTCGAGATCGGGGAGGCGCCGGTCGAGTCGGATGTCTACAGCGAGCTGCTGCGTTCCTATGACGAGGGTGTCGCCGAGTTCCTCGGGCTCGAACGAGTGAAGCCGAACACCTTGGGCAACAGCCGGATGCTTCTGCACCTGTGATCACCCCGAGAAGACGGAACCCTATGTCCGAATCGCGCACGTTTCCCGTCCTCTCGGGGTTCTGAACCTCTGCCAAGGGTTTGTGTTTTCCAGGGAAAAGCGGTTTCCTTTCCGCGTACTGCATTTTCGATGAAAGGAAATCCGGTGGCGCAGAAGGTTCAGGTCCTTCTTGTCGACGACCTCGACGGCGGCGAGGCGGACGAGACGGTGACGTTCGCTCTGGACGGCAAGACCTACGAGATCGACCTCACCACCGCCAATGCGGACAAGCTTCGTGGCCTGCTTGAGCCCTACGCCAAGAACGGCCGGCGTACCGGCGGCCGCGCTGCTGCCGGCCGCGGCAAGGGCCGCGCGGCTGCGGGCGGCAACAAGGACACTGCCGAAATCCGCGCGTGGGCCAAGGCGAACGGTTACAGCGTGAACGACCGCGGTCGCGTTCCCGCGGAGATCCGCGAGGCTTACGAGAAGGCCAACGGCTGAGTTTTCGTCCGTCGCGCATTCGTGCGCTGCGCACGCAGCAATCGGACCCGGTGGCACTCCGTCGCCGCCGCGTCCACCAGCCCTACGAGACCGGGGGCGCCCCCAATGCCCCCGAGTCCGGCGAAAGCCGGAAGCTGTGCCTCCCGTCCTGGTGCGGGGGGGCGCAGCCATACGGCGGCCCCACGGGGGCAGGCACGGCCGGGCGGCGGCGGGGCGGTGATCCGCCCGCCGGCTCCGACGGCGCTGAGATCGAGTTCGACGCCGCCCCACTCCAGCCAGTCGAGCAGGCCGGGCAGCTCCTCCGCGCTCCCCGCGGCCACCAGGAGCCACATGCGGGCCCCTCGGAGGGCGACGGGGCCTGACGCCTCCGGGCGGCCCAGCAGGGCGGCTCCGGCCTCGGCAGGCAGCTCCAGGGCGTCGAATCGCACCCCGGTCAGCAGCTGTACGGGGGTGCCCTCCGTCGTCGGCCAGCCGAGCTCACGCTCGTACCACTGCGCCGTGCCGAGCTCGCTGCGGCTCGCGCCGATGCCGTCGAGGGGCTTACGGGGAACCGGGACGGAGAAGGTCATACCTCCGGGAACTCGTCGGACACCTCCAGGGTTACGCAGAGTGGATCAATGTGTGCACAGCGTGTCCGGGGTGGGGGGCTTCCGGCGCATTCGAGGGCGCAAGGTTGTTCGCCCGTAGCGGAGGGAACCGGTGCGCGCCGCATGGACTGTCCGTGCTTACGGGTAAGACATTCCTAGTGGGGAGGGGCGACACGCTCGCAGGGCTGTCTCACGTTCGCCATCGGCGTACTCATGGTGAGGGTAACTGCCTGGCCTGCGGGAACATCGTCTCGCACCATCGGGTTGGAGCAGTTGTCGGCGTTCGGGGGTCAGGAGGCCACAGACGGGTGTCGGCAGTTGGAATGAGCGGTCCCCGCTTGCGGGACTAAGCTGCGGAAGGACAGGGAGGGGACCGACCCCTTACTGCCTGACCGCTCTGAGGAGCGATTAACGATGTTCGAGAGGTTCACCGACCGCGCGCGGCGGGTTGTCGTCCTGGCTCAGGAAGAAGCCCGGATGCTCAACCACAACTACATCGGCACCGAGCACATCCTCCTGGGCCTTATCCATGAGGGTGAGGGTGTCGCCGCTAAGGCCCTGGAGAGCCTCGGGATTTCGCTCGAGGCGGTCCGCCAGCAGGTGGAGGAGATCATCGGCCAGGGCCAGCAGGCCCCGTCCGGTCACATTCCCTTCACGCCCCGTGCCAAGAAGGTCCTGGAGCTGTCGCTCCGAGAGGCTCTTCAGCTGGGCCACAACTACATCGGCACCGAGCACATCCTGCTCGGCCTGATCCGCGAGGGTGAGGGCGTCGCCGCCCAGGTCCTCGTGAAGCTGGGCGCCGATCTCAACCGGGTGCGGCAGCAGGTCATCCAGCTGCTCTCCGGATACCAGGGCAAGGAAGCCGCCACGGCAGGCGGCCCGGCCGAGGGCACGCCCTCGACCTCGCTCGTCCTGGACCAGTTCGGCCGGAATCTCACCCAGGCCGCTCGTGAGTCCAAGCTCGACCCGGTCATCGGGCGCGAGAAGGAGATCGAGCGGGTCATGCAGGTGCTGTCCCGCCGTACGAAGAACAACCCCGTCCTCATCGGCGAGCCGGGCGTCGGTAAGACGGCGGTCGTCGAAGGCCTGGCGCAGGCCATCGTCAAGGGCGAGGTGCCCGAGACCCTCAAGGACAAGCACCTCTACACCCTGGACCTCGGTGCGCTGGTCGCCGGCTCCCGCTACCGCGGTGACTTCGAGGAGCGCCTGAAGAAGGTCCTCAAGGAGATCCGCACCCGCGGCGACATCATCCTGTTCATCGACGAGCTCCACACCCTGGTGGGTGCGGGTGCCGCCGAGGGCGCGATCGACGCGGCCTCGATCCTCAAGCCGATGCTGGCGCGAGGCGAGCTGCAGACCATCGGCGCCACCACGCTGGACGAGTACCGCAAGCACCTGGAGAAGGACGCCGCGCTCGAGCGCCGCTTCCAGCCCATCCAGGTCGCGGAGCCGTCGCTGCCGCACACCATCGAGATCCTCAAGGGTCTGCGCGACCGCTACGAGGCCCACCACCGTGTCTCCATCACGGACGAGGCGCTGGTCCAGGCCGCGACCCTGGCCGACCGGTACATCTCGGACCGCTTCCTGCCGGACAAGGCGATCGACCTGATCGACGAGGCCGGCTCCCGGATGCGTATCCGCCGGATGACCGCGCCGCCGGACCTGCGCGAGTTCGACGAGAAGATCGCCGGTGTCCGCCGTGACAAGGAGTCCGCGATCGACTCGCAGGACTTCGAGAAGGCAGCTTCGCTCCGTGACAAGGAGAAGCAGCTGCTGGCCGCGAAGACCAAGCGCGAGAAGGAATGGAAGGCCGGCGACATGGACGTCGTCGCCGAGGTCGACGGCGAGCTGATCGCCGAGGTCCTGGCGACCGCCACCGGCATTCCGGTCTTCAAGCTGACCGAGGAGGAGTCCTCGCGTCTGCTGCGCATGGAGGACGAGCTCCACAAGCGCGTCATCGGGCAGAAGGACGCCATCAAGGCCCTTTCGCAGGCGATCCGCCGTACGCGAGCCGGCCTGAAGGACCCGAAGCGCCCCGGTGGCTCGTTCATCTTCGCCGGTCCGTCCGGTGTCGGTAAGACGGAGCTCTCCAAGACGCTCGCCGAATTCCTCTTCGGCGACGAGGACGCGCTGATCTCCCTCGACATGTCGGAGTTCAGCGAGAAGCACACGGTTTCCCGTCTCTTCGGTTCGCCCCCCGGATACGTGGGTTACGAAGAGGGCGGTCAGCTCACCGAGAAGGTGCGCCGCAAGCCGTTCTCCGTCGTCCTCTTCGACGAGGTGGAGAAGGCCCACCCCGATATCTTCAATTCCCTTCTGCAGATCCTGGAGGACGGTCGCCTGACCGACTCCCAGGGCCGCGTCGTGGACTTCAAGAACACGGTCATCATCATGACGACCAACCTCGGGACCCGGGACATCTCCAAGGGCTTCAACCTGGGCTTCGCCGCCCAGGGCGACGTCAAGACCGGATACGAGCGGATGAAGGCGAAGGTCAACGAAGAGCTCAAGCAGCACTTCCGGCCGGAGTTCCTCAACCGTGTCGACGACACGGTCGTCTTCCACCAGCTCACCGAGGAAGACATCATCCAGATCGTCGACCTGATGATCGCCAAGGTGGACGAGCGGCTCAAGGACCGCGACATGGGCATCGAGCTCAGCGCGGACGCCAAGTCGCTGCTCGCCAAGAAGGGCTACGACCCGGTCATGGGCGCCCGGCCGCTGCGCCGGACGATCCAGCGCGAGATCGAGGACATGCTGTCGGAGAAGA
Source organism: Streptomyces sp. NPDC006208 (assembly GCF_040613775.1). Classification (NCBI taxonomy): domain Bacteria; kingdom Bacillati; phylum Actinomycetota; class Actinomycetes; order Kitasatosporales; family Streptomycetaceae; genus Streptomyces; species Streptomyces sp. NPDC006208. Next base: position 76,813 of record NZ_JBEXSW010000042.1, read on the forward strand.
TCCTCTTCGGCGAGCTGCGCCCCGGTCACATCGTGGTCGTGGACACCGAGGGCGAGGGTGAGGAGAAGAAGTTCACCTTCCGCGGCGAGGAGAAGTCGGCGCTGCCCGACGTCCCGCCGATCGAGCAGGCGGCCGGTGGTACCGGTCCGAACCTGTCGAAGGACGCGTAAGCGCCCGAGGGTCAAAAGGGGCTGCCCCGGCCCGTACGGAAACGTACGGGCCGGGG